>CAZXKI010000008.1:0-15618 GCA_964641145.1 uncultured Candidatus Saccharibacteria bacterium
GGTAACACCTACTACACGAGCCGCCTTATAGACGGGGCGTTTCCAAATTATCGTCAGATTGTTCCTAAGACGTTTGCTACGGAAGTGGTGGTGCTTCGGGAAGATCTGTCTTCCGCCCTCAAGTCACTCTCTGTGTTTTCAGACAAGTTTTTACAAGTGTCTCTTACGATAGATCCCGCTAAAAAAGCTTTGCTTCTTGCGTCACGCAACCCAGATGTGGGGGAGCAGGTTTCCACAGTTAAAGCTACTATCTCAGGTGATGGTCTCACTATGAACTTTAACAGCCGTTATTTAGCAGACAGTCTCCAGGCTGTGGTGGGAGAAAGTGTTCGCATACAGTCAAACGGCCCAGGAAAGCCAATCCTCATCAAAGATGCAGCTGATGACTCGTTCTTCTACCTGGCAATGCCGATGAATCGTTAGTTTTGGTTTGAAGCAGAACCGACAGGCACTAGAGCGCCGTCGTTATGTCCGTTTAATTGGGCCCAAATGCGCACAGGAACCTCCCAATGTGTGTACTGTGAGTCACTCTGCGGGTTGGTAGGTACAGGCCCGTTAGGATTGCTTTTATCGACCCAGTGAAGGATCTCGTGCACTGACTGCTGCACGTACTCAGTACCATTCTGATTTTGTATCGTATTTCCTTGCCAGATACCGCGCAGTACAGGTTTAAGATTTTCTGTAGAAGTTTCATCCCGAGTAAAGGATGTCACAGGTGTTCTTGAAAGGGCGTATTTCATCACTTCGCTCCAAATAGGGCCCACGATAAAGCCCGACACACGGCGCTCCATCGAGGTGTTGTCGTTATTTCCTGCCCAAGCGCCTACTACCAGGTTGGGTGTATAGCCCACAGTCCAGGCGTCGCGATAGTCGTTGGTAGTACCTGTTTTCATTGCAACATCTCGACCGGAGAAGTTAAACAGTTCGCTGCCGCCCGTAAGTGCTTCTCGTGCGACCGGGTCAGAGAGGATGTCGTTGATTTTCTGGGCAGCGTCCCGAGGAAGAACCTGGGTGCCTTGCACTCGCGTATTGTCTTCAATAACAGTGCCGTCAGACCCTTCAACCTTGAGAACCGCAATAGGAGGTATGCGCATACCGTCAGTGGCAAATACACCGTATGCGCTCGTGATATCGAGGAGTGTTACTTCGCCACCTCCGAGTACCAGCGTAAGGCCGTAACGGTTGGGGTCGCCCAAGGTAGAGATGCCCATGGCTTTGGCGAGCCGCAAGGTGTCATTAAGGCCTGCCAAGTAAAGAGTTTTGACTGCGGGTACGTTGATAGACTGGGCGAGCGCGTTGCGCAGGGTCATTGGGCCGCGGAAAAGGTTGTCGTAGTTAACTGGTGAGTAGCAGGGAGGGGCTGAGTTTGTGGTATCAGAAGGGTCGCACGCGGTTGAAAATTGGGTGCGTACGTCAAAGACCACTGTTTCAGGTGTATAACCTTTAATAAAGGCTTCTGCGTAGGCAAATGGTTTAAATGCAGACCCTGGTTGGCGGCCGGGAAGAGAAGTGGCGACATTGTAGGCGCCGTCTATCTCAGTGTCGAAGTAGTTGCGAGAGCCGACCATAGAAAGTATTTGCCCAGTCTGAGGGTCTAGAGCAATAAGGGCAGCATTTTTAGCGTTAAAGTTTTTCTCATTCTCAAGCGCTTTGCGTTGAACTACCTCTTCCGCCTTAATCTGCAGGTCTGCGTCTAGTGTGGTGGTTACGCGCCAGCCGCTCTCTTCAAGCACGTCACTACCGTACTTGTCCTCAAGATATTGCTGCACATAAAAGACAAAGTGTGGAGCGGCGATACTGCTTTCTTTAGGAGGTAAAAAGGCAACCTGGGCGCTTTTTGCCTGGTCGTGCTCTTCTTCGCTTATGTAGCCCTGTTCGAGCATTTTATCCAATACCAGATTTTTGCGTACCTCTAGGCGCTGGTTTCTGCCGCTTTCATCAGCTCTGTAGGGCGAGAGGCGAGTAGGGGCAGGTAGCACACCCGCGATATATGCAGCCTCTGCGGTAGTGATATCAGCGGCGTGTTTGCCAAAGAATGTTTGCGAAGCCTCTTCCACACCGTATAGCTGGCCTCCAAAAGGCGATTGGTTGAGATAGAGTTCAAGAATTTGATCCTTAGTGAGCACTTTTTCAAGCTTGAGAGCAAGGATCCATTCTTTAAATTTACGAGCAATGGTTTTATCGTTTACGAGGAGTGACCCTTTTACAACTTGCTGGGTGATCGTTGAACCTCCTTGTCCTCCCAGTGGGTTAGCGCTCAGGATGTTTGTCAAAATAGCTCTGAGGATAGAGGTTGGACGTATACCGCTGTGTTCATAAAAGTGTGCGTCTTCTATCGCCACAACCGCATTTTTAAGAGCGGGGGAAATTTTATCTAGAGGTACGATAGTGCGTCGCTCCTCCTTCTCAAGGTCGTACAGCATAACGGTTCCGGTGCGGTCATAAATTTTTACTGACTGGCGCACCTGGCGTTCAGATAGTGACGAAAGGTCAGGTATCTGAAGGGTTGCTGCCCACAAGACAAAGAGACCAGATAACAAGAATCCAGCAGCAAGACCCCACACAATAAGTGCTTTACCGTGGTGGCGGAGGAACCTTCCGGCTTTTTTGCTCATATCTTTTGCAATACGACGTGCGTGCGGGGCGTATCGTTCAAACAAGGAGACCAGAAAACGCATGTAAGTAATGGTATCAAAATTAATTGAATAATGCACCGTGCCAAGGCTGTGCTAGAGTAGTCTTCATATGGGGTGGTTTTCCTCTCGAACAACAGTATCGACGGATGAGGCGGCTATTTCTGACCTTCTTACTCGAGGGGTTTCAGAAGTGGTGGTTAAAGAAAGCCTCGAGAAGAAGTTACGTTCAGGCAAACAGCTAAGAGTTAAGCTCGGTATAGATCCTACAAGCCCAGATCTTCATATTGGGCGTGCGGTGCCTTTGCTTAAGTTGCGCGATTTTCAGCAGCTTGGTCATCAGATTGTGCTTATTGTTGGAGACTTTACAGCGGTGATAGGTGACACGTCCGATAAGGACGCAGAGCGCCCCATGCTTTCTCGCGAGGTGATTGAGAAGAATAAAAAATCCTACTTTGAGCAGGCGGGGAAGATACTGGATCTCTCAAAAGTAGAGATGCGTTACAACAGCGAATGGCTTAAAAAGCTTACGTACCGAGAGATAGGGGAGCATGCCGACCTTTTTTCGGTTGCGGACTTTATTGCTCGCGACAATATTAGACGTCGCCTTGATGCAGGTAAGCGCGTGTCGCTGCGGGAGCTTTTGTACCCGCTCATGCAGGGGTATGACAGTGTGGCTATTGAGGCAGATGTTGAGTTAGGGGGCAGTGATCAAAGGTTTAACGTGCTCGCAGGACGCCCTCTCCAGGAACACTTTGGCCAAAAGCCGCAAGATATTGTACTGAACCCTCTTATAGACGGCCTTGATGGCACTAAGATGAGTTCAAGTAAGGGGAATGTAATTACGCTCACAGCATCGCCGAGCGATATGTACGGCAAGGTAATGAGTATGGGTGACGCCCAGGTTCGCACTTATTTTGAACTTTGTACGCGCGTTCCTATGAAAGAGGTGGAAGAAATCCTCAAAGGCCATCCCAAAGAAGCAAAACAGCGTCTAGCTAAAGAAATTGTAACCATCTACCACAACAAAGAAGCAGCGGAAAAAGCTTCAGCTGGTTTTATGAAGCCAACTAATGCTCCAGAGATTTCTGTTACAGAGGGAACTAGGCTGCGAGACATTGTTGATACGCTCGGTGTCTCAATGAGCGAATTGCGTCGCCTAGTTGAACAGGGGGCCATAGAAGACGCGTCAGGGACAAAGGTAGAAAGTGTGGATGTCCCTCTGCAAAGCGGAGCGCTCAAGGTGGGAAAGCATCGATTCTTTACTATTATTGTTACATAAAACACCCGCGCATTGCGCGGGTGTTTTATTAGATATCTTCTTCGTCTTCTCCTTCTACCTCTTCGTCAGTATCGGCTTCCTCGGTTTCCTCTTCGTCACCGCCTCCGACTTCCTCATCAAGCATAAACTCATCAGGTGCAAACTCTTCGTGCATAGTTTTAATTCCTCTACCTAATAATGCCTGCAATTCCCAATGCCAAGTGTTGTACCAAACCTATAATCCTTTGCAATATACTTTGGCGTGGTCCAATGTGGATATCCGCATTTGGCCACACGTTAGCGTACCGAGGCAAGGCAGGTAAGGCCTACGGCAATAGCGTCAAGCTCATCATCTAGCCGTTTTTTAGGAGTAAGCGTTACTAGGCGGGGTACCATAGCTGCTACGGCTGATTTGTCGCTTTTTCCATAACCTGTAATGGCAACCTTTACCTGCATGGGAGTGTATTCGTAAATAGTGAGACCGTTTTTTGCTGCTAAGTAGGCGAGCATTCCTCGTACTTCGGCCACCTTCATTGCCGTTTTTTCATTTTTTGCAAAATAGACGTCTTCAAGGGCTACTGCGTGGGGGGAATACTCCTCAATAAGCTTCTCTGCGGCAGCCCCAAGCTCTCTAAGACGTTCAGGGAAGGAGAGTTTGGCCGAGGTGCGGACACATTCAGAGTAGACCAATGTTTCCTTACTTCCTGCGCGCTCCACTACGGCAACGCCAAGACGCTCAAAGCCGGGGTCAAACGCCAGGACACGCTTAGGCAGCGTTGGTGTAGACCTCGTTAACGTCATCGTGTTCCTCAAGAGCTTCTACAAGTTCAGAAAGTTTAGCGCCGTCCTCTTCAGATACTTCTACGGTCGTTTGAGGCTCAAGTTTTCCCTGAGTGCGCGTAAATGCCCAGCTAGCCGCACCTTGGTTTGCCAATTCAACCCCGTGAGTGGAAAGTAAGTGCTTAATTTCCTGTGCAGTTCGGTTACGGGAGTCGGTATAGCCCTCGATCACCATAGCTACGCCTCCTGGGCCGTAGGCTTCGTAGACAACAGGCTCAAGTTCTCCTGATGAAGACGCCTTATCGATAGCACGGTCAATATTTTCTGCGGGCATATTTTCTGCGCGGGCTTTTTCAATTGCGGCGCGAAGGCCAGGGCTGGTGCGGTCTCCCTTGGCCTTTTTTGCTTCTACAGAAATAAAACGCACTAGTTTAGAGAATAGTTTGCTCTTTTGAGCGTCGGTTTTGCCCTTGGTGTGTTTTAGTTTTGCCCATTTGCTATGTCCTGCCATATGTACAAATAAAGTACCTTAAATCAAAGGCTGGTTCAAATGTGCGGGAGCCTCCTTCCCCAGGTGGTGATAGGCGAGCGCTGTTGCGGTGCGGCCTCGTGGGGTGCGCTCGATTAATCCGAGCTGCAGCAGGAACGGTTCATGCACTTCAGAAAGAGTGTTGGGCTCTTCAGAAAGCGCGGCTGCGAGCGCGCCTACTCCAGTTGGGCCTCCCTGGAAGCGGTCTATAAGCGTTGCAAGAAGTTTGCGGTCAAGGGGAGTTAACCCAAGCGCATCTACTTCCAGCATGCCCAGTGCCTCCATAACGGCTTGGGCAGAAAGGGGGATGCGTTTGAGTTGCGCGTAGTCGCGCGCACGCTTAAGAAGATAATTTGCCGTACGAGGTGTGGCGCGGCTGCGCTTTGCGATTTCGCGCACGCCGCTGTCGTCAATACTTACGTCAAGAATTCTTGATGAGCGTCTGACAATTGATGCAATATGATCCTCACTGTAAAACTCAAGACGAAACACTCCGCCGGAAAAGCGGGAGCGAAGCGGGGCAGAAAGGTCAGCCACTCGTGTGGTTGCGGCGATGAGAGTAAAAGGGGGAAGGGGGAGTTCAAGAGTGCGGGCTGAGGGCCCTTTGCCGATAATAATGTTTAGAACTCCTGACTCCATGGCAGGGTAGAGCACCTCCTCAATATTGCGGTTGAGGCGGTGTATCTCGTCGATAAATAAAATATCACCTGCGCCTAAGTTGGTAAGGAGTGCAGCTAGGTCGCCCACACGCTCAATAGCTGGGCCTGAGGTGGAACGTAGGGCGCCGCCAAGCTCATGCGCTATGAGGTGGGCAAGGGTGGTCTTTCCCAGGCCCGGAGGTCCATAGAAAAGAATATGTTCGGGCGGATTTCCGCGCTCTTTTGCTGCACTGATAAGAATATGCAAGTTATTCTTCACGCTGTCCTGGCCGATATACTCATCCCAAGAGGAGGGACGCAGAGCAGTGTCTAGAAAGGCTTCGCTTGACATGTGATTGTTGGTATGCTAACCTATTGTTAGCTGAACTTCCTTCGAGGGAGTTTTCTTTTTTAACGGATTCGAGTGCATACATCTCTAAGCAATACATTGAACCTCCGTAAGGACGCTTTGGCTGCCCGAGCTAGTCTCAGGTTTGCGGATGCTATCCTCAGCAGGGGCTCTGCTTTTCACTAGATTGAAATGGTTATTGCTTAGAGGTGCCTGCCTTCGATCTCGCCTCTATAAACTCTACTCTCTCTATTGCGGCTCGCAATGTTGACCGCACATTTTTTCTGTCCTCGGCCTCTCTTAGGTTAAGTCTACAACACGTTTTAGCTCATCAAGCGAGGTTACGCCGCGCAAAACTTTAATAATCCCGTCCTGTTCCATGGAGGGGATGCCTTGTGGTGCTGCCGCCTCGGCAATTTCGCGCTCAGAGGGCTTCTCCCGCAACACTTTTTCTATATTTGCATCCATAAATATGGCTTCAAAGATGCCCACGCGCCCTTTGTAGCCGCGCCCGTGGCACTCCGGACACTCTTGTGTGGAGGCTTCATAGATAGTTGTGGTGTCAGGAGGAATAAGCGCTTTGTTGACGACGCCGCTCAAGATTTTATCTATGAGTGTTTTTTCTTCAGGGGCGGCAGGTCTTTGTTTTTTGCACGTTGTGCATAGTTTGCGCACAAGACGCTGTGCCATTGCAACGTTGATGGCGGACGAGAGTACTTTTTCATCAACACCCAGGTCAATAAGGCGGGGGAATGAGCCAGCTGCATTGTTGGTGTGAAGGGTTGAAAATACGAGGTGGCCTGTAAGGGCTGCGTTGATGGCCGTGGTAGCCACCTCGCTGTCGCGGATCTCGCCGATCATGATGATGTCAGGGTCTTGTCGAAGCGATGAGCGCAGTCCGCCTGCAAAGGTGTACGTTTTTTTGTCGACTTGGGTTTGCACTAGGCCGTCCAGGTGGTACTCAATAGGGTCTTCGATGGTAATTATTTTCGTCTCAGGGCTGTTTACTTTACGTAAAAAGGCGTACAGCGTCGTTGTTTTACCAGAACCGGTAGGTCCGGTGGTAAGTATCATGCCGTTTGGCTTCGCTATTTCTTTTTCTATACGCTTACGCAGGTCTTCTTCTAAACCGAGTTCTTCAAGCTGTACCCCAATTGCTGTAGGGTTGAGAATACGGAGCACTAATGTCTCGGCGTAGTTGCCCGGGAGAATGCTGGTGCGCAGCTCAATTTCACTCCCCTTGATCTTGATAGAAAAGCGGCCGTCTTGAGCCTCGTCGTTAATGTTCAGTTTGAGACCAGAAAGAAGCTTGAGGCGGCTTAGGGTCAGCTTGTAGGTCTCGTGGTCAAAGGTGAGAACGTCTACCAATACGCCGTCGAGACGGTAGCGCAAGCGCACATGCTGCTCTTCGGGCTCAAAGTGGATGTCTGAAGCTTTGGTGGCGAGGCCGCCGGCCAAAATAACTTCGAGTATACGGGTTATCCGGTAGGTGTGTTTAAGCGTGATAGCTTCGGTAATAAGAGCAGAGATGTCTTCGAGCTTAGTAACCTTAGACAGCAGTTGCTCGAGTTCCTCGTTAGACAACTCAAAGACCCCCGCCTTGGTCTCAGTAGCATAGGAGAGGTCGGCATATCGCATGTAGGCGCGTCGCAAACTCTCTTCTGAAGCGATAAAAATAGTTGGTTCGTAGCCTAAGCCCTGAAGCTTTTGAATAAGCGCTTTCACTTTAGGGTTTTCGGGGGAGCGGGCGGCAACAGTGATGCGTTTCCCGACACGGCCAAAGACTGCCACTTCTGCGTCGCGGGCCTCCTTCTCTGGGATGAGGCGGAGGGCGTCGGTATTTATAGCGACAAGGGAGAGGTCAACATAGTCAACGCCATATTTCTGCGACAATAGCTGTGCGAGCTCCTCAGCTTCACGCTTGCGGAGGAACTCTATGCGCTTCGCTTCTTCAGCGTCGTTAAAGACCACCATACATGTTTATTGTACACTAGGCCCATGGCAAACGTGGCGCTGGAGAATCTGTCGGTTGTGGCGAAAGAGGCGCTTGACCGTGTGCCTGCAGGAAAAAACACCGCAACGATCTTGGCCCTGCGGGGTAACCTGGGTGCTGGCAAAACTACCTTTGTGCAGGCTCTTGCGAAAGAGCTGGGAATAGAGGAATCCGTACAGAGCCCTACCTATGTGCTTATGAAGTCGTATCCGATCTCCTATAAACAGTTCAAGACTCTTATACATATTGACGCCTATCGTCTAGAAAGACCGGAAGAATTTGCCGCACTAAAACCCGACACATTCCTTAGCAGCGCGGAAAACTTGGTGTGTATTGAGTGGCCAGAGCGAGTGGCGGGCATGATGCCAGCTCCGGATTTAATTATTACCTTTTCTGCAGAAGGCAGGGGAGAGAAAGAGCGTTCCATAGAACTAGCATGAGTACACACGATAAAAAAAGATTAGTTCTCCTTGATACCCACGCAATTTTGCATCGCGCGTACCATGCGCTGCCAGAGCTCTCGTCCTCTAAGGGCGAGCCTACCGGTGCACTCTACGGGCTTATCTCAATGCTGGTGCGCATTATTACTGACCTAGGGCCAGACTATATAGTGGCTGCGTACGACTTGCCGGGACCTACGTATCGCCACGATGCGTTTGACGGGTACAAAGCAAAGCGGGTCAAGACAGAAGATGCGCTTGTTGCTCAGATAAACCGCGCACGCGATGTGCTTGCGGCCTTTGGCATACCGCTGTATGAAAAGCCCGGTTTTGAGGCCGACGATATTATTGGCACGATTGTGCAGAAGGTTAAGCACAAGCACGACGTTGAAGTTGTTATTGCTTCGGGCGACATGGACACGCTCCAGCTCGTTGAGGGCGACAAGATACGAGTCTATACCTTGCGTAAAGGTCTCACTGACACCGCAATGTATGACGAAGATGCCGTTAAGGAGCGCTTTGGCTTTGGGCCAGAATTGTTGCCGGACTACAAAGGCTTTCGTGGTGACCCGTCTGACAATATTCCAGGTATTCCCGGTATTGGAGAAAAAACTGCAAGCATTCTTATCTCGCAGTTTGGCTCGGTGGAAGATATTTATAAAACATTAGAGAAACATCCGGAGTGGTTTGAGAAAGCGGGCATTAAAGGCAAGACGCTCGAAAAAATTAAAGAGGGAAAGGAGGCTGCTGAGTTTAGCAAAATGCTCGGCACTATACACCGCGATGCACCGATAGACTTTGTGCTGCCGGACAAAACCTGGAAGGAGGGTGCTGAGCCTACGAAAACACTCGACATGTTGGCGGAGTTTGAATTCCGCACGCTGATCCCGCGCGTTAAACAGGTGCTCGGAGGTTCGGCAAAAGACTCCCATGTTGGAGAGGCCTCTTCAGAATCTTCCGCCTCTCCTTACTCGCAAGACCTGTTTGCACCTCAAGAGAGCACAGAAGATATCCCCGAAACTGAACTTCAAAGCATACTTCTCGCTGTTTCAGTGCTCGACTCCAACATTGCGAAACCAGACATTGAAGATGTGTACCGCGTGGGGAAGAGTCGCTCGTTTGCTGAAGCGTCAAAACATATTCTTGAGGCCATTACAGAGCAGGAGCTCACCTTTGTGTACGAAAAGATTGAGTTGCCGCTTATGCCGGTGCTGCGTGCCATGGAAAAGAGAGGAGTTAAGGTTGACTGTGCCTTTCTTAAAGGACTCTCGAAGGAATACACAAAAGAGCTTGAGAAGTTGGCCGCACGTATTTATGAGCATGCAGGCGGCGCATTCAACGTAAATTCTCCGAAGCAGTTAGGCGAAGTGTTGTTCGATAAGCTTGGCATTAAACCCGAAAGACAAAAGAAAACACCGACTGGCGCGCGCTCAACCCGCGAGGCCGAGCTGGTAAAGATGAAGGATCTACATCCGATCATTGCCGACATCTTAAGTTATCGCGAATTGCAAAAACTTCTTTCGACCTATATCGACAACCTGCCTACGCTGGTAGACAGCGAGAGCAGAGTGCACACCACCTTTATACAAATGGGCGCCGCAACAGGGCGCCTTGCTACGCAGAACCCCGGTCTCCAGAACATCCCGATCAAAACCGAGCTCGGGCGTGCGATCCGTAACGCCTTTGTCGCAGAGAAAGGCTCACTCTTGGTGGCGTTCGACTATAGTCAGATAGAGCTGCGTATCGCGGCATGGCTCTCGGGCGACCCGGGGCTCATGGATATATTTAAACGCGGCGGTGACGCACACTCAGAGGTAGCGTCGCGGGTATTCCATGTACAACCAGACCAGGTTACCTACGACCAGCGTCGTGTCGCTAAAGTAATTAACTTTGGCATTCTCTATGGCATGGGAGTAAATGCGCTGCGGGAGAGTCTGGGTACGAGCCGTGCCGAAGCACAGGAATTTTATAACCAATACTTCGAGGCCTTCCCACGTCTTGCAGCATATATAGATGAAGTAAAAGGTCAGGCAGCTACGCAAGGCTATACGACCACGTACTTTGGGCGTCGGCGTTACTTTGACGGCATACACTCACCGATACCGTATGTGCGCGCATCTGCAGAGCGTATGGCAATTAACGCGCCTATGCAGGGCACGCAAGCAGACATCGTAAAGCTCGCCATGGTGCGCATTGATGAGATGCTCAAGAAAGAAGGTCTCGATGAACAGGCGCACCTGCTGTTGCAAGTGCACGACGAATTGGTGTTTGAGGTTGAGAAAGACAAAGTAGATGAGCTCGCGCCAAAGATAAAAGACATTATGGAGAACGTGGTGCCCGCGAAAGACCGCCGTGACATCCCCATAGTGGCTGAAGGCAAGATAGGGAAAAACTGGGGCGAGATGGATAAGCTAAAAGTATGATCCACGTTATTGTCGGCACTGTGTCGGGCAAGCAAACCGATATTTCGTTAGAGGAGCTGTTGGCGCAAGCCACCACTCCTGCGCTTTTTGGTGCGCAGACGTTTATGTTTACCGGCGCACTTACAGGCGAGAGTGGGGAAGAGGTACTAGAGATTTTGGATACACTAAAAGACTCACCGCACACGTTTGTCTTTGAAGAAGAAAAACTGTTAAAGAAGCAAACTGATGCACTGGCAAAAGCGAACGTAAAGATAAAAGAAGTAAAGGCTAAGAAGCAGGAGTGGAAGTTTGATCAGTTTGGTATAGCAATGGCTCTGCAGGCGCGTGACAAAAAGCGTCTTTGGCTCGGGCTTATGCAGGCATTCCGCGCAGGCGAAAAAGCAGAAGCAGTAGCCGGCCTTATGGCCTGGAAGGCGCGCCAGATGAAAGATGCAGACCTAAGCCGCAAGCTGACATTTATGTACCATGATTCTCATCGTGGGGTGGGAGATCTAGAACTTTTGTTGGAACGCTTTACTCTGAGATTGTAATTGGAGACTGTTGACATATTAACTTTTTAAGTCCAAGATCTCTTTGGCTGTTATCCCCACGTGTGTGATAAAGGAGGTACTGATCATGACCGGACTTCAGCTAGAAACGTCGGCCGCCTCGGATTGGATGAATGACTCTCATTGGAAAATTGGCGGAAGTTCTTCAGGTCCGCTTTATAGAGACCCACCGGTAGACGAGACCCGAGTGATTCTCTCCAACCGCATCCTTCTGGTTTGTAGCCGGAGGAATCTTAGTGAGGCGAGAAAATTTAAAGACAGGCTCAAAGACTTGATGGCAACCGTCGGTCTTGCTGAACAAGACGTTCCTGTTTCGCTCGCAACCTTCGCCCCAATCTTCTGGGCCGACTTCTTCGGCGTCGAGGATTTTCTTGACCCCACGGCCTCTTTGACCAAACCGCGTCTCATGGTCACGGATGGCGCGATCGTTGATGATATAAACGCCACTCGCGGTGATGAGGTGTGTATCGGTCGTCTCAGGAAAATCTCTCAGAAGTGGGGAGTGGAGCTCCGGGTACTTGAGGGTCCTCTTTCGTTCGTGTAAGAACAAGATCGACGCCGTAGCTGGACAAGTAGTTCCAGCTACGGCATCTCTTTTTTACTACAAATTGTCTTGTAATTTTGCTATAGTGCGCAATATCCCGCCCATAGCTCAGTTGGTAGAGCGGCTCCCTTTTAAGGAGAAGGTCCTTGGTTCGAATCCAAGTGGGCGGACTAGTGCAAAAGTTTAAATATCGCTATCCCGGCGGTTACAGAGACGTTGAGTGACTCTTTTTTGCCGCGCATGGGGATCTCTAAAATAACATCGCATTGTTTGAGTGCGCTTTTGGTCAGCCCTTGCACTTCGTTGCCAAATACCAACGCTAGTTTCTTAGGAGCTTTATAACTAAAGAGAGGGGTAGAGTTTTTGTCCTGCTCAACTGCGGCAACCGTGTAGCCTTGTGCTCTAACTTTCTTCAGCGCTGCAGAAAGTGTTTTGACGTGCTCCCACGGCACGGTGTGCTCGGCGCCAAGCGACACTTTGGTAAAGTCTTTGCGCGGCATGCCAAAACGGTCGAGTGGGGTAGGGGTGTAGCCAATAAGAAAAATCTTTTCTACGCCTGCTGCGTCGGCGGTACGAAAGATAGAGCCCACATTGTGGACGCTTCGTATGTTGTTGAGTATGAGTATCATAGCTACGCAAAAACTCTTTGCTTCGGAGAGATGTACACGAGCCCTACTCCTTCGCAAAGAGTTTTATGCTTCGCTTACGTAATACTAGAGCGGCAAGTCAAATGCAAACGCGCCGGCGCCAGAAACAAGAAGCGAGAGAAATATTGCGAAGAGCAGTCCTGCGGTGCTAAGAGGGAGCGGGGCTGTCTTGATAAATCGGCTGGGGAGCAGGAAGCTTACCACGGTGCCTGCCATACCAAGGAGTGCGGCATACTGGGTGTTCCAGCCAAAAAAGAGCATGGCGCCCACGAGTAGGTGTGCTGCTGCAAAGGCTCTTGAGTTTGAGTCCTTGTGCTTAAGGTGTGCATACGCGCCGGCAAACAGTACCCCTGCCGCAGCGAGGCGCAGCACTGTAGGAGCAAAGAAACTAAGCCACAACAAATCAGGAAATGGGTTAAACATACAATATATTATCGATTAATATTCGGGTTGGTTTCTCCAAACTGCGGCCCGTATCCTTCGCCTGTGCCGCCTACATCTGCGGGAGGGGAGAGAAAGATACCGCGCAGGTCTGCGCGCTCAGCCCCGCCGGTGTACCACCACAGGAAGATTAGTACAGCCAGGCCGCCAAACACAAACCACAAGATCTCGTATGGATTTTCTTTAGGCTTTTTCTCCTCGGCCATAGTGTAATAATACTCTAATTTTTTGAACGAAGGATTTTCTCAAGCTCCTCCTCGGCCACTCGTTTATCACTCCACTCTTGCTTAGAGCCCTGCGGCCCCATGATGTAGGGGTCGGTGCCTTTGCCGGTTATCAAAACAACGTCACCTTCTTTGGCCTCGCGCAGTGCTTCGCGGATCGCGGCACGGCGGTCAAGAATAATGAATGGTTTTCTTTTGGTAAAACCAGCTGCAATATCATTAACGATTGCTTGAGGGTTCTCGTCGTACGGGTCTTCGTTGGCAATAAACACGATGTCTGCATACTCTTCTGCAATCTTGCCCATCTGCGGCCTCTTCCAGCGATCGCGGCCGCCGCCGGTTGAGCCGATGAGCGCTATGATGCGGCTGTTTTTAAATGTTTCGCATAATGCTTTGAGCGAGTCTGGTGTATGTGCGTAGTCAACAATAACGGTGAAGTTTTGCCCTTTTTGTACCCGCTCGGCGCGGCCGGCAATAGGCTCGATACGCTCTAGAGCTCGCTTAGCCACTTCAAGCGGCACACCCATAGCGTCTGCAAGGGTGAGTGCCGCCAATATGTTCTGCAGATTAAAGAGGCCGGGGAGTGGTACGGTTATAAGTTCGCGCTTCCATACAAAGCGCACGCTTTTGTCGTCGGTGTTATAAGGCTCTGCATTTTTGAGAGAGAAGGGGAGTTTGTGCTCAACATTAAAGTCTAAAAACTTCTTGCCATAGGCATCGTCAGCGTTGGCTACAAGATAGCGCGGGCGCTTTGAAGAATGCTCAACGTGTTTGGCGAGCGAGAGTTTTGCCGCAGCGTATGCCTCCATACTGCCATGGCTCTCAAGGTGCTCTGGCTGGAGGTTAGTAAAAATAAGCGCATCAAGTTCAATGCCTTTGTGGCGGAACTGCTTCGCGCCCTCTGAAGTCATTTCTATAACCGCATGCGTGCATCCAGCATTGACTGCCTGGCGCAAAAAGTTTTGGAGAAACATACGGCCTGGCATCGTCATCTTAAATAAGTTGCGCTTGCTTTCGTTCCCTACAGTAAAACGTATAGTGCTTGCTGAGGCGGTCTTATAGCCTGCTTCAGCAAGAATGGTGCGCATAATCTCAACCGTGGTTGATTTGCCCTTGGTGCCAGTTATGGCGATTACAAAAAGTTTTTTAGAAGGGAAGCGGTTGAATACAGCGCTGCCATAGCTCCACGCAAGATGGTAGAACTTAAGGATCGGGGCCGGAAGATATTTTTTTATAAGACTTTTCATCGTGTTATCCCGTGCGCGAGCCCAGGTACTTGAGTGCAGCAGAAATTCGTTCGGTTACACTCGCGTCTTTGGCAATATCTATTTCTTTAAGCACCTGACGCACCTCTTCGGCTCGGTATCCCAGTGCCAAGAGGGCATCCATGACTTCTGCATTGCCGCCAATAGGCTCGCCAGAGCCAGCCTCTTTGGCAAGCTTGTCGCGAAGCTCAACCACTATACGCTCCGCGCTCTTTTTGCCAACACCAAACACTTTGGTGAGCGCGGTAGTGTCGCCTTGGGCTATAGAGCGCCTCAGCGAAGATACGTCTGCAGCGTTTAGGATGCCGAGCGCGCTTTTAGGGCCGATACCCGAGACACTCAGAAGTTGTTTAAAAAATACGAGCTCCTCTTCTGTCTCAAAGCCGTATAAATCGAACGCATCTTCGCGCACGGCGGTGTGTATGAGGAGGGTAGCGTCGTTTTTCGAGCGGGCGAGGGCGGCAACGGTGCCTGCTGAGACGTGTACGGCGTACCCTACACCGCCTACAGTAATAAGCGCTGAGCCGTCAGGTGTCAGTCCGTCAAAGGCTCCTCGGAGCTTGCCGATCATACAGATATAGAGTACTATCCCCGCATGGCAATTACCAAATCAGCCAAGAAGGCGCACCGTCAAAGTCTGCGCCGGAAAGTAGGAAATGATGCCCGCCGCAGCGCACTCCGCGCGGCTCTTAAGGGTGTCCGCACAGCGGCTAAGGGCGACCAGAAGGCCCTTGCAGCTGCCTACAAGGCTATTGATAAGGCAGCAAAACGCGGCCTTATGACCAAAAACACGGCAGCTCGCCGCAAAGCAAAAATCGCCAAAGCTCTCAAGGCGTAACCGGGTGCTTCCGGCAGGAATCGAACCTGCACCACCTCCTTCGGAGGGAGATATTCTATCCATTG
>CAZXKI010000009.1:0-14661 GCA_964641145.1 uncultured Candidatus Saccharibacteria bacterium
GCGAGGCCCGCTAGTATTGAAAGAGCGAATAGGGTTCCTTTTTTCATATAGTTAATATTCCTGCTGCACCGACTGGTCTGTTAAGCTCTCATCAACTGCAGCTGACGCTTCGCCATACGCGCTCATTTGCGCGTCGAGTGTGTCCAAGTCTTCATCAAGAGCCTCGTCTGAGGTGTCTTTCCCGGTAGCTAACTCGCTTTGCGACTGAGGCTGCTGTTGCTGCGGAGTGGGCGTAGGAGCTTCTTGTTGGCTGAGACCAACCTCTGTAAGCAGCGGGTCGAGCATCCCGCCAAACCATACCCATGCTCCCAAACCTCCCAGAGCTACAAGACCTGCAAACCCGAGTACCAACTTAATCATACGTAAAGTATACCTCTTATTTTTTATCAGGCTCGAGTTCTAAACACACTGAATTGAGACAGTACCGTTTGCCGGTAGGCGTAGGGCCGTCGTTAAACAGATGACCTAGATGTGAGCCGCAGTTAGCACACGCTATTTCGGTACGAGTCATGCCGTGAGAGGTATCATCTTTAAGCACGATTGCGTCTGGAAGCGCTTCGTCGAACGAAGGCCAGCCAGTGCCGGAGTCAAACTTGGTATCTGAGGAAAAAAGTGCGTTGCCGCACGCCGCACAGCGATACACACCATCACGCTTTTCGTGCAATAACTTGCCGCTAAAGGGCACCTCGGTACCCCGCTCTCTCAAGATCTCATACTGCTCGGGGGTAAGCTTTTGCTTCCACCCTTCTTCTGTTTTAGGCATTTCTTTCATAGTTAGTTCCATTCAGGCTCACCCGCCTCAAAGGGCACCACCTCCGACTGCTCGGCAACGTCGGCCGGGATAATGCAGAGCACCTTGCCTGCAATTTTGAAATCTTCGCGCAAGACAATTGGTTTGTACTTAGGATCTTTGGACTCCGGATAGAGAATAGTTACCCCTTGGCGGCGCTCGAGACGCTTAACCGTAACCATGTCACCTACGATAGCAGCAACACGGTCACCGCTTTTAACATTGTCGGTAAATTGCACCAAGATGTAATCGCCGCTGTGCACGCCCGCGTCGAGCATACTGTCCCCGACTGCACGTACGGCCACAATCTCTCCTGCCGACTCAACGATATGCTTGTCGACCTGGAGAAACTCGTCGGTCTGCTCCTGAGCAAAAACAGACAGGTCGTCACATCCCACGTTGGCCACCACCGGCACTGACACCAGTGTTGCCGCATGCCCTTCGGCATCTACTGCGCGCAGCTCAATGTTGCGATGAGCGTGTTTGCGGCGCACGATGTACCCCTTGCGCTCAAGCGCCTCTAAGTACTGGGTAACAGTGCGTAAAGACTTAAGATTTAAATTTTTACGAAGCTCCTCGAGAGTGGGCGGCATACCCTTTGCCTCTACGTAGAGCTGAATATTTTCTAAAACGCGCTGTTGTTTGTGTGTTAATGGTGCCATATGTCTAATAATTTACCACAACTTTAGCGTGTACATACACAAGATACACAAGTTTTGGGGATAAAGTTTCGGAAGTGTGAAGCTTTAATCCCAAGTCTCCTGACCGTCGCCTGTTATAGGGTACTGCTCGCCCAAGTAATCGGGAGTGCGCTTAAACACCAGGTCCCCCGCGGCTTTAACTGATGCTAACCACTCGCGGCTGTAGTTGTAGATAGGGTCGCCGCGCTCTTCTGCCACTACCCCCCGTGCGTCTATGCCGAGCGTGCGGGCAATAAAAACCGACCGAGGCATATGGAACGACTGGGTCACAATAACGGCATCGCGGACGCCAAACACCTCTTTGGCGCGATACATAGTCGAGTAAGTATCAAAGCCTGCATGGTCTAAGAAAATATCTTTTGGAGCAACCCCTGCCTCTACTAAGTATTTACGTACAGGCGTAACTTCGTCGAAGCCGGGCACACTGTCGTCTCCGCTTACCAAGATCTTTTCTACTTTGCCAGCTCTATAGAGATCAAAAGCCGCTTCAGCACGCTCTTGAAGCACTGGCGAAGGTTCGCCCTTAATAACAGAAGCCCCGAGCACTATAGCTACCGTGGAAGTCGGCACTTCTTCAATAGAGCCCACAATGTAGTCCCTCGTTTCGTAGTCAATATAGAGCGGGATCGTAACCACGACACCGAGCGCCACGCCGGCTATAAACAGTAGTGTCATGCCCCTTCTGTGCATAACACTAGTCTACCCTTGAGTGGGCACCTTGTGCTAGACTTGGATGACAACCGAATACGTGCGTATCAAGAGTATGGCGAGGGATTTGGCCCGGTGACCCATCAGCAACTTGTCCCACAAGACAAAGTGCTCCCAACCCGAAAGGGAGCGATGCAATATCATTGTGTAGCCTCCTTATCGGGAGGTTGTTTTAATTCTGGGCACATTATCTTCTAACTCCCTACTCTATGTTCCACCTATTGCAGTACTACACGACAGAATCCGTAACATCAGGACACCCCGACAAAGTGTGTGACCAGATATCAGATGCGATTTTAGACGCAGCACTTGCCCAAGACCCAAAGAGCCGCGTGGCTATAGAAGTAGTGGGCAGCCATGGCGCTATGCTGATTGCCGGCGAGATTAAAACAAATGCAACTATCGACTTTGAAAAGATCGCGCGCAAGGTCTATACCGATATTGGCTACGAAGACAATCTGGAAATAGCGGTGCGTGTTGCACGCCAGTCTGGTGACATCGCACAAGGTGTCGACACGGGCGGCGCGGGCGACCAAGGCATCATGTACGGCTACGCTACCGACGAAACGAAGGAGATGCTCCCCCAAGGTGTGGTGCTTGCACACGCTTTGGCACGCAGACTTGAAGAGCTGCGCCGCAACGGCACTCTAAAGTGGCTGCGCCCCGACGGCAAAACCCAGGTCACGATTAAAAACGGAAAGGTAGTAACTGGCCTATGCAGCACCCAGCACAGCGAAGATGCTGATCTTACAGATATTCGCAGCGGCCTTACCGAGCATTTGTTTAAGCCAATCTTAGGCGACCTCACCGGTGTGGAAATCTTGGTAAACCCGACTGGACGCTTTGTACAAGGAGGCTTTGATGCTGATGCAGGGCTCACCGGCCGCAAAATAATGGTAGACAGCTACGGCGGCCTGATGCCCCACGGCGGCGGCGCGTTCTCTGGTAAAGACGCAACCAAGGTAGACCGCTCAGCAGCGTACATGGCACGCTTTGCGGCTAAAAATCTTGTCGCAAACGGCTATGCAAAGAAAGCGCTTGTCTCTGTCGCCTACGCGATCGGCCGCGTAGAGCCGGTAATGGTAGAGGCCTATGACGACACAGGGAAAAATTTGAGCGATATTGTGAACAAAAACTTCGACTTCCGCCCGCAAGCGATTATTGAACGCTTGCAGCTGCGCAAACCGATCTTCCAAAAGACGGCAGCCTACGGCCACTTTGGAGTCGCCGGCCGGCCGTGGGAAGAAATTGTAAAAATATAAAAAGAGAGCCCCGCCGATGGCGGGGCTCAAACGTATCGAATATACAGAAGCCTGAGGATCAGGTGTTGAACTTCTCCAGAGAACACCAGTAATCCACCGACCCCTCCTCCCACCGCAGGCCGAGACTCGCGAGCCCGTCACCGACCGAGGCGCCGATCTGATACGGGATCACCAGCCTGCGCTCACCCTGGGTAAACAGGTCATCCGCGGCCCTGTTCTGCAAAGCCGTCCTGGCCGACTTCTCGACCAGAAAGCCGAGCAAGCCGTACATGTAGAGAGACGGATCTTGCACTTTGGCGACTTCGAGAAGCTGGTGCTCGAGCACCGCAGGGTTGCGATAGTCGAGACGAATGCCTTCTGTTGCAACCGTGCATTCTACCGGAATGCCGCCCTCGAACTCAGCGACGAGAGCCTCCTCCAGGTCGAATTCGTTGTCGACGTAGTAGAGCGGCTCGAACGGCCGGACGAAAAACCAGGACTTGGAGAGACTGGTTTCCGATCCGTCGGTGCGCACCCATACCCCGTCGTCGTCCGGCCATATCAGGAAGAGCGAGAGCAGCATGCAGATCGAGACGAACTCCGGCACACGTATCCAGAGGAGCTTTCCCCGCTCTGTTAAATCTCCTTCGCCACGATGGTCATCCCAGAATACAAGAGCGGTTACCACCCACATGCCAACATAGAATCCGAAGACCCAGAACCCGAACGAGTCACCGTAGAAGATAACGCGCCACAGAAGGAGCGCGCCCGACAGCATCGCGAGTAGGAAGAACGTGACGTCCCATCTACGGCGCCTCAGAAATTCCCCCACCTCACTAAAGAGGGTTGATTGAGCAACAGTATTCACAACGCACCTGCCTTTCTTGCCGGCTGTGTTAGACGTCCGTAGCGGACTATACAACAGTATTTCAACGCTAGGAAGGCTCACTGAGTTTTGATATAGTGGCGCGGGGGCACATCTTTAGGGAGAACTCGCATGAAGCGTCTGCTTTTGGGCTTTGCCGCGCTCGTGGTGGCAAGCATCTTCGTTGTGCCGGCCATGGCGAGCGTCAGTATCGTGATCGACAAGTCCGATCAGCGGATGTACGTCAACGCCAACGGCCAGAAGTACACCTGGGCCGTCTCGACCGGCAGGAAATCCAGCTGGACGCCGAGCGGCAGCTTCGGCGTGCAGTCGATGAAACGCATGCATTACTCGTCGATCTACGAAAACGCACCGATGCCGCACTCGATCTTCTTCAACGGCAACGTGGCGATCCACGGCACGACGGCGGTCGGGCAGCTGGGCAACCCGGCGAGCCACGGCTGCGTGCGGCTGGCACCCGGCAACGCCGCAACACTCTACTCGCTCGTTCAGAAGAATGGCAGGAGAGCGAGTATCGTCGTCAGACAGTGACCGACACAACCGGCCGCGCCCCATCCTGGGGCGCGGCCGTACTTTTTTATATAGTGGCGCAACAAAGCCAAATTTGATACTGTCACTTTAGACGCACTGCAACCAAGGAGAGAGCTATGGCATTCGAAGCCGCACCTGTACTGACCGGCCACCCGCTCGAAAGGCGGATTACAGACATCAACACCGTTATCGCGTTCTTCAGCGAGGAATGGCGGTGGACACAAGGGTCCTTCAGGAACATACATTCGATATGTCCCGAAGAGGCGCTGAGGAAGTTCCATGTTCAACATCTCGAGGACCACATCCTCTACGCCGCGCAGCAGGTCACCGGCTACGCCTACAATTCGATCCCGGCCTTCAACGATGCGCGGACCACGACCCACGAAACCTTGATGGCGGCGCTCGTTCAGGCGCGCTGGAATATCGCCGCAATGGTGAACCCGGTCTGTCCGGCACCCAACACCGCGCCTCCACCGCCTGAAGGAATGCTGCCACGTACCAAGGCAGCTCTCAACAAGGCAGCCTGGTTCGGCGTCATCGGCGACGTCTTCCGGCTCATCGGCTACGCGCTCACCGAACGGGCCGAAGGCCCGTTCGCCAAGAACTATTGAGCCTCCGTATAGGTTCCCCCCCTCTGGAGGCTCCAAACTGCCCCGCCCGTCACACGGCGGGGCTCCTTTTATACAAAAATGAGTGGCAAAAAATAAAAGAACCTGCTACGGTAAGAACTGAAAGTTCCTGCAAACGTGCGGAGGGACAAATGCGCACAGCGACTGCAGTGTGTGCCCTGCTCGCCGGGATGATGGCTAGCGCAAACGCGGCAACGCCGGTCGGCGACGTTCTGCCCGGCAAATGGCTCGAGATCGTCAACAAGACGCCCTGGCAGATCGTCGCCTTCGCACTCGTCGAGCCGCGTGATTCGCCCGATCGCGAGATCAAGACTTACGACATCTCGGGCGGCCTGTTGCCCAACAACGGCGCTTTATTCGACCGAGGTCTCGACGACACCAAGGGGTGTGAGTACTACGTGATGGTGCTCTATAGCACCGGCGAACGCACAATGGGCCGCATAGCCGCCGACATCTGCACCGGCAGCACGCTCACCCTCAAGCAGTGACCTGGACTCGCAACAAACACGGCCGACCTCCCCAAGAGGCCGGCCAATACTTTTTTATTTAATAATTCCTTGTTGCCAGGTGGAAATAGCGTCGAGCGGAACTATAAGGTTGATGATATTGAGCGCAAGACCGTCGCGGATCATAGAGATAGTAAATGCTTCAAGCACAACAGCGACAAGCACTACAACCCACCACTTCCATTTGTAAGCTAGGAAAAATCCAGCGATCATCGCGACTGTGTCACTTATAGAATTTAAAATACTGTCACCAGTATAGCCTTGGGCAAGCGCTTGCGTGCGATAGTGCTCTATCACCATCGGCGTATTTTCTAACACCTCCCACGCAGCTTCTATACCCACCGCAAGAGCAAGCCACACACCAAGGCCTGCACGCGAAAAGACCAGTCTTGCCGCCCAGAAAAAGATAAACCCGTGGATGATATGTGAGAACGTGTACCAGTCGAACAGATGTTGTGAGTTGCCCGGCCCCAAGACAACCCCCTCCCAAAACTTTACGTAGCCGCACTCACAGATCGGCGGCTGGCCAAACAGAAACAGGACCAGTGCCTGTGCGGCAACCAGTCCTGCTCCTATAAGTACCCACCTGCGCATGCGCACATGCTAGCACGAGGTTTTATTCTTCAACTACATCTACTGCCTCTATCTCGATCGCCTGACCAGCAGGGAACCCTATCGTACCGTCTTTAAGCTTGATAATGTCTTCTGCTTTAATCTCAGCAAACTTAAACACTGGCGTATCGTTTTCGTCCAAGCCAAGCACGGTCTTGTTGCCGCGCGGGTCGGTGTAGGAAAGATACTTTACCGGCTCCTTCATCTCGCCCATAAAGCCAGCGCTTACGCCGCCCACTGCGCCTGCAGTAACTCCCGCCTCACCATCTGTTTTAACTTTAAAGACGCGCACATCATCGCTAATTACTTTAACCGGCCTGCCTTCTACCAGGTGCCCCTGACCCGCCTCTCCCTCTCCGATACGATGCGTAATAGAAATAGCGTGAGGCTTGCCGTCGGTAGAGCTGGCCCAATCAAACGCAGGCGGTTTTCCGATAGTAAACGGCGACTCTGCCTCGAACTGCTCCTTGGTGAGAATACGCAGGTCAGGCGCTGCCTTAGCCTCCTCGAGCGTTTTTAGCATGTCGGCCTTCATCTTCTCCTCTATTTTGGCGCGCATCTCCGGCGAAATCTGCACCGCGCGGGTAAAGGCGCGGTTAACCGCCTCCTGTGCTTGTGCAAGCTCGGGGTTAGTAGGATTAAAGGTAAGCGCTGCAACCAATGCGACAGCTGCAAGTGCGCCTACCGGCATATAGAATTTTTTCATTACAATGTAGGTTACGGTGGTGCGAAGCGCCGCAATACCTGTATGAGAAGTATGCATGGCCATAAGCGCATGCCGAAGAGACTCACGGTGCGCCGGCGCGTCCGCCTCGCCCTTGAGCTTTCTTAGCGTATCGATAATATCGTGCTCCTTCATAATAGGTTTTGCGTAGTGATTGATAAAACGCTTCGACCCTCACTAGTTGTAATGCTTTCGGGATCGCTTTGTTGCAGCTCGAGCGTGCGGCGGAGGTCGGCAATCCCGCGGGAAATAAGCGAGCGCACAGTCCCTTCTTTAGTATTCATAATCTGGGCGATTTCAGAAAATTCTTTCTCTTCCATGTAGCGCAGGGCGATCGCCTCCTGATAGCGCGGCTTAAGGCTCCGCAGTGCATGAACCACCCGCGCATACTGAGCATCTTGCGCAAGCACAGCTTCAAGCGCCTCGCGCTCTGCAGAGAGCTGCTCATCTGCTACATCAAACCCCTGGTCCTGCAGCGCCTCAAGTGAGACGGCGCGCTTTTTGCGCCCGTGCATTTTTAACTCATTTCCTGCAATACGATACAGCCAGGCAGACAGCGGCACCCCTTGCCACCTAAACCGCCACAAGTTCTTAAGCGCCTTTACAAAAGTCTCCGCCACAACATCCTCGGCAAGAGCCGGGTCGCCAGTGCGTCGCAAGGCGTAGGAAAGTATCGGTCCGTAGTAGATATCAAAAATGGCCCCAAAGGCCTCCGGGTCTGCTTTGGCACGCTCAACCAGTGCCTTATCGCGCGCTGTATGTGCTTCCGCGCTCACACCCCTATAATGCACAGGGTTTATATTTGTTGCACCTAGACGATAAGCTGGTCAACAAGCTTATTCTTTTCCTGCATTTGATGGATCAGTCTGTTGATCTTGCGGAGCTTGCGCTCAGAGGACATGAGCCGCCAGAGGCCGACAATAACTAAGACGCCCAAAAAGGTTTTAGCCGGGAGGTCGAGCCACGGCACCTCGCTTCTAGCGAGCCAGTCGCTGGTAAAAAGAAGGAACGCGATAGACACGGCACCCGCTACCAAGCCCATACCTGCGCGAAGGATCGAGAGCTGAGTGCGCAGCTGTGCCAGAAGTACCTGCATTTCGGCTAATATGAGCTGTTCGTTCTTAGGATTTTCTGCCATGCACTCAATTATATACTGTGCGAAGAGCGCGCCGGAGGTCTTTGTAGCGGGGTGTGGTTTGCTCGACCAGCGCCCAAAACTCGGCCGAGTGATTAAAATGCTTTATGTGGCACAGCTCGTGCACCACGATGTAGTCGGCCACCGCAGGCGGCAGAAACACGATTTTGTAATTGAAGTTGAGGTTGCCTCTGCTTGAGCAGCTACCCCAGCGGCTTTTAAGATTTTTAATAAACACCTTGCGCAGCGGATGCTGATAGTGCGCATTAAAGAACGCCAGCCGCGCGTGCACCAAGGCACGCGCGGCTTCTTTGTGTGTTAAATAGTGCGACCGTGTTCCCCTCCTCACGCCTGAATCTCTCCCTCTTTCTCTACTTCTTCGGCGGGCTCGCCCTTTTCGCGCCTCTCTACCACAATAGTGCACTTGGTCACCAGTGCGGCAATAGCTCCCACTGCTGCCAAAAGCGGCGCGATAACGGCACCAATAGCGCCAATGGTAAGCGGAAATTCTACCAGTGTCTCACCATCCTCTTTCTTTATACTAATGCGGCGCGCATTACCCTCGGCAATTATTTTTTTGATTGTCTTGATGACATCGTCGCCAGATACGCTAAATTCTTCTCTCTTCATAGATAGAGAGTATACCAAATTACATGTTTCTGCTGTCGTAAGCCCAATGCAACAGGGCCTGGCGCTGCTTGGTGTGGCAGGAAAAGTCGCCCACACGACATGCGCCGCGCAGCTGGGCGATATGCCGGCGCATCGCGAGCCAGCGTTTGATTTGCCGCTCGTCATCTTGGCCACGACGGCCCATGTAGTAGCGGCAGTACCACTGGAACCAGCCGCGCGGATCGTCTTTATGAATCCAGCCCTTCTTGCGCCAGACACTTAATGGCTGCGAGGCATTAACCTTAAAGAAATTAAGCTGGGGGTCGTGCTCGTAGCTCCCCTTCTTTTGAAATTTGGCTTTAGTAAACCAATCTTTGGGAAACTCTTTGGTGCAGTCGCGCATATAGACCCCGCCAAAGGCGCCGAGCGCCAAAATTTGTTTAGGCGTAAGATCCGGCTTAAAGCGCGGGTCGAACTTTTTGCCCACGGGTGCCACGCATTCGTAGCGGTAGCTCTTTTGCATCCGGTCGTGTACAACGACACGCCGCATACTAATTGAGGAGCGCGATCATCACGTTTAAATAGGAGGCAAAACTTACCCACGCCAAGTATGGCAGCATCAACAAACCTGCTGGTTTATTGACGCGATAAAACAAATACGCCGTAGTGGCTATTGCGAGCCATAGCAGCACAATTTCTGCCGCAGCTGCAACGGGGTTTTGCAGACCGAAGAAAAGAATAGACCACATAACGTTAAGCACCAGCTGGATGCCATAAAACGCGAGCGCGAGACGCACTTCTCGTTTAGCAACACCACGCCTCCATACCAGGTACGAGGCGATACCCATAAGCACAAACAACGTCGTCCACACGGGGCCAAACACCCAGTTGGGTGGCGCGAGCTCCGGCTTGTTAAGAAACTGATACCACGCTGCAATGTTGGGAAACGTAAACAGCGAGCCAATAGCGCCCGCAAGCTGCGGGAGTGCGAGCGCTACGACCAATGCGAGCCACCTCATACGCTACTTAGTGTAGCACTACTTAACCTCTACTGACGTGATGATGATCGGGGAAACAGGGCGGTCGTTTTGGCCTGTCTGGGTGGCGGCGATGGCGTTAACCACCTCCATGCCTGCCGTTACTTTGCCAAAGACGGTGTGCTTGGTGTCGAGGAAGTTGTTGTTGGCAACGTTAATAAAGAATTGCGAGCCGTTGGTACCTGGGCCGGCATTTGCCATCGCGATCGTGCCGATGTTGTTTTGGTTGTGGGCGTGGATCTCGTCGGCAAACTTGTACCCCGGGCCGCCGGTGCCCCACATGGCCACCTTAGAGTCGTCTGCAGAAAGCGGGTCACCGCCCTGGATCATAAAGCCGGCGATCACACGGTGGAACTTGGTGTTGTTGTAAAAGCCCGCCTGAGCAAGCTTGGCAAAGTTGGCCACGGTGTTTGGCGCATCAGAGCCCATAAACTCGATAACGATGTCGCCCTTGTTGGTGTGAAGTGTTGCCTGCATAGCGTTTTGTACTTGGTTAGTGTTTGTAGTTGGAATCGGTTGATTAGTTGCCCCGTTTGGCTCGCCCACTGCAATGCCCTGCTGCCCTGTCTGACCTGTATTGTTTTGATTATAACCGTACTGGTCGGCCTGTGCCTGAGGAGTAGTATCACTCGGCTCGCTTGGCGGTGCCTCCCTGCCCCATAAAAACCACGCCCCGCCGAGCAGGATCACTGCAAGCGGAAATACTATAACGATTGTTCTGTCCATATACCTCTATGCTACCAAAAACGAGGGGCTTGCTCTAGCGAGCAACAGAGGTAAGCCAGTCCATAAGACGTTTGCGATGTTTGTCTATGGTCCACTGCTCGGCGCCTTTAAACAGCTCGGGATGCTCGCCTTTAAACGTTTCGAGAATCTCTACCGACACGCGCGGAAACTGCGCGGGAATATTTTGATTATAGTATTGGGCAAAAACAGAAGTAGATTTTTCTTCCAAATTGATATCCGGCCCAATGTTCTTTTTGCCTTGCACGTGACTACACTATACCACAGAAGCGCGTTTAATGCTTGGTTGCCTCGAGCATTAAGAAGAGCGGAAACTCTTTGCGTGCGATGTCCTCGGCCTTTTGGCGCGGGCCTTTGCCGCTCTTTTTGTGCGAAATCCACTCCTCGAGCTTGGTTATCGCAAAGCCGGCTTTAGCGAGCGCTTTAGAAAAATCTTGAAGCGAGCGGTGGTACGACACAGTGACCTCGCTTTTGGCGCGGCCGGGGTGCACCACGAGTTCTGCGCGGGTGGCAGAGAGGTAGCTGTCGGCGCGGCGGTACTGGGTTTTGGTCGCCTCGTCCCAGCCCCAGGAAGTTTTCTGCGGGATGCGGAAGGCCGGATGCATCATCACGAGTATGAGGCGGCCATGCGGCGCGAGGATACGCGCCGCTTCTTTAAATGCAGCCGCGATGTCTTCGATGTTCTGGATCGCAAGCACCACCACAGCCGCGTTAAAACTCGCATCACTCGCAAAGGCAAGTTTGTCGGCCGGCGCCGTATAAAACGAAATGTCTTTGGGCGAAAGACGCTTGGCCTCGGCCACTAGTGCTGCCGAGATATCCGCGCCCACCACTGAGGCGCCAGCCTCACGCATCGCACGGGCAAAGAACCCCTGCCCGCAGGCAATGTCCAGCACTTTGCCGGGCTTCCCGCCCAAGACGCGCAGCAGGTTTGGGAGTATTACCTGCTTTTGATAGCTGTCTTCGGTCGTCTCTAGATACTCGCTATACCAGGGCGCAACCTTGCCCCAGGAAGTCTTGCCTTCATCCTTTTTGCCTTGCATGCCGCCAGTGTAGCAGATGCAGGCGCACTAACGCGACGCCAGTTTGGTTATGTGTGCGCGAGTCTTGGGCCCAAAGTATCCGACAGTCGGCGCAATGCCGTTGGCCTTTTGATACTTGGCGAGTGCCGCCTGTGTCTTGCTGCCAAAGTAATCGGTCTCGTTACCTTTGGAGCCGACACCCGACGCAGAAACCGTGTAGCCTTTTTCGTTTAAAAATATTTGCAGGGCTTTTACATCCGGACCTTCCATACCCAACTCAAGGTCGCGGGTAAACGACGCCGGAACTTTCGTAACGGCTTGCACGGTTTGAGAAACTTCGGTAGTTGCCGATACTACTGCGGGCACCACCTGTCCGCCTGTGCCGGCAAGCGCTGTAGCTACTTCTTCAGACGTAAAGGTAGCAGTAAGTCGCGGATACGGGTTGGTGGCTTTGCCATCTTTACGAATTTCAAAGTGAAGGTGCGCACCGGCGCCTGCCGCATTGCCGGTATTGCCGACAAAGCCAAGCACCTCGCCGCGCTTAAGTGTTTTGCCCGGGGCCACACCGTCGGCAACAGCCGAGAGGTGCATGTACACAAAGATCTCACCGCCCGGGTTGGCGGTGCGCACATAAATCCCCGAACTTGCGCCGTCGCCGGTGCCAATAACCACCGCGTCGGTTGGCGACGCAACTGGAGTGCCTTTGGGTGCAACAATGTCTTGACCTTCGTGGCTGCGGGTGCCACCGCCGCGCGCCTCGCCAAAGTCGGGCTTAATATCTTGTAGAGTTACGCCGGTTACTACCGGTATGGGGAGATTTTGCACGGCTTCGCTCGCAAGGGCGCCGATCTCTGCGCGATAATTTTTAGCGTCCCAATCTCCGTCCCACTGCGCGAACGCAAACGCTGGAGCGAGTACTAAACCGAGTGACAGGAGTACCCGCACCGTCCATATATGGTGCATCCGGACAGTATATAAAACGTGCACGGACCGTGCCTGAAATCGAGCGTTGAGGCCCCCTTAGGGGCTCTAAAATACGGCTTGGTAAAGAGGTTACTTGGGGACGCAAAATACCCCCTGTAAAGACCTTTTCTTCAGTTTTTAGGCTACTTAAGCGTGTCTATCTGCTTCGCTATCTCTGCCTCGATCCGGCGCTCGAACAAGCGCCACGTGAGCGGGAGACGCGCGTCTAATACAAAGTCGCTCTCGGTTATCTCGAGCGTGCCACTTACCTTTTTGCCTTGGATCTCTACCGCAAACGTAAGCGTGCTGCCGTCCCACTTCTCTTCGTTAATTTTGACGTGCTGGTTGATAGCCGCGCGGTTTCTAATAAGCTCGGTTTTAATTTTGGCAGTGGCGCGGTCTTTACCGGGCATTTTGTGCGGTACTTGGATATGCATGTGAGCATAGTGTATCAAATTTTAGAAAAAAGAAAGCGCCCGCCGGGAAGACCCGGCGGGCGCGAAGTGGCGGTGCGGCTAGAACCGCACCTCGGAGAAGTGGTTCGCCAGCTGATGCTCGCGCGCGAACTGCAGAAGGTCGCGGCCGACCCAGACGAGGCCTGCGACGATAACGAGGGTCGCCGCCGAACGATAATCGGGCCCGAGGCCGTGGATCGCGAGGACCGTCAGAAGCGCGAGGAAGCCGAGCATGAGCGAGTAGAGATTGAGCCACGCGATGGTCGACTCGGTCTCGGGACGACGCCGGATGAAGATCGGCCGGAAGACCCGTAGTGCATACTGCGGCATGATCATACCGATGATCACGAGGGCGAGACATGCGTGGGGGTCGAGGATCTGACTCAGCATAACGCTGATGCCGGCGCTGATGAGAAACAGGCCGATCAGAACCGCCGGGGCGGACAGGAATCGCAGAAATGGCATATGCGTCTTCTCCCTAGAGATGTGAACTACAAAGGACTCAACCGAGACAGAGTACCACACATACAGCAAAAAGGAAGGGTTGGTGAGTTTATAACCCGCAGAGCGCCATCTTGGCGGTGCGCGAGAGCTGCTTAAAGCGATACTCCTCGCGCTTGGCCGTAGACTCGTCCCCCGCTTCCTTTTGGTAGACCAGTTTGACCGGACGGCGCGAGCGGGTGTAGCGAGCGCCGAGTTTGTTAGACGTGTTGTGTTCGTTGAGCCGCTTCTCTATATCAAGCGTAATGCCGGTGTAGAGCGTACCGTCGGCGCAACGAAGCACATACAAGAAATACATACACTCAAGTGTAACAGACTTCTTGCACTTACAGCCCAACTTCTACATTGAAGCCGCCGTAGGCCATCTTGGCGGTATCAAACGGCATAACAAAGTCTTTGTACTTGTCCGCATCTTTAGACATCTCCGCCATCACTTTCTTATTTACCTGGTCACGATGCTTTTTGTTTTTAAACACAATAAACGAAAACCACACGGTGTCGCCCGCCTTGGCGCCAGTCAGTTTGGTAAACGACATCGGTGCAGCCATGCCTCCTGCACCTTTAGTTTTAAGATCGTCGCCCATGCACTCTTTGTAGTCTATGGCGCCATGGCGCAGCCACGCTTCTTTGCCATCAGCGGCCATCTTTTTGTAGGCCTTAACATTCTTCTTCGGAACGGTGAACACAAACCCGTCTACGTATGCCATACAGTGCGTAATTGTTAGTGGTTATGTGTGTAGTGTATCAAACTACTTCTTCGTCATGTCGACGATCGGCATCACTTCGGTATAGCCCTCGGGGATGTCCATGTTCGGCATCTTTTCAAGAAGCTTCACCGCCTCGTCGTGAGACTCGGCTTGGATTATC
>CAZXKI010000010.1:0-14645 GCA_964641145.1 uncultured Candidatus Saccharibacteria bacterium
ACTGCAACGTCAACATCGGTGAGAACCGATACAGAAACTACCACAACCGTTACGGACAACAGTCGCTCGATCTCAGTCGTTACGCCAGAAGACTTTACCAACGCTTCAACGTCAATCGTTATACAGATAAAAGGTATGTCGTCTGACACCGTTCTTGGGTCTATCGGCAAACCCTCTAGCACCCTTTCAAGTGCGGCAAGTGTCGTATTTAACGTTACTGCCCTTGTCGACAATATTACTGAACTCGACTCCTTTGATGCACCGGTGACTGTCTCATATACCTATACAGACGCTGACATAAATGGATTGGATGAAAGTTCTCTCGCGATGTACCACTATGCAGACGGTGCGTGGAGCGAGCTCAACAGCTGTTCAGTAAACGCGGCGTCAAACATTATCACCTGTAAAGCGCCACACTTCTCTGTCTTTGCTATTTTTGGCACTTCGTCTGGATCTGGCGGTGGGGGAGGCATTGCGTGGTGTTCGCCAGAGCAGACAACGTTTTGCCGGCCTCGCCCGGTAGTTGCCACCGCTGCCGGAGTATGTCCAGCGTACACTTTCATGCGCCGATTACAGCTTGGTAGCACGGGCGAGGATGTGCATGCTTTGCAAAAATTTCTCAACTGCGCAGGTTTTACACTTGCACAAAGTGGTCCGGGCGCTCCGGGGCAGGAGACAAGCATCTTTGCTGAAAAAACTAGATCTGCCGTTACCAAGTTCCAAGAGAAATATTTTACTGAAGTGTTGGCGCCTGGCGGCTTCAAAAAGGGGACAGGTATCTTTGCCGAGTATTCGCAGAAAAAAGCATATACTTTGATGACCCACGTGCGTTAGTAAAAGAAAGGCCGCCCCATGGGGCGGCCTTCTCGTTTTTTCCGATAGCTCGGAGCGCTAAAAGAGCGGGAGTTTTTTCTTGAGGAGCTCGCCGGCGCGCATGCGGAACTCTGCGCTCGCTTTGATGGCCGACAGTTCGCCAGCGTGGTCGAGGAGCGTGCAGATCTCCCGCTCAGAAAGAGGCTCTACCAGCATAAAGCGCGGGCCTCGATAGCCGTCGCGGTCGACGGGGGTCAGAAAACCTCGTTTTTCGTGGATCAGGTGACGGAAAGCGATCTTCTTGGCGTGCGGCATATAGAGCGCCCGGTACGTCACCAGTGGCGTGTAGACGTCTTGTTCAGGGGCAGCACCGTAGACGACGTAGAACTTTGCGTCGCCATCCTTGCTCTTCCAGTGTTCATAGAGGCCGGGCGTTACTGAACTGCGGATCTTTCCATCCGCTTCTGTGTCACTCCCGCCCGACTCGATAAGTGCGGTGTAGTTTGCACAGGCCTCCTGATGCAAGACACAGGCGCGGGTGTAAGGGTCAGTACTATTCATGTCGTTTTTCTCCATGCGCGGTTGGTACTCCACTGCTGACTATGGCGAAAGAGAGGTGATAAGTCAAACAAGTATCTTGTTCAATCTGTGTGGGCAACCCGTATGTTTTCGTAAGGTATACTGTATAAGCGCCTATTTATACGGGGGAGAGTTGTAAATTTATTTGTATGAAGAGATTTTTTTACACGATTGCGTTTGTTTCTTTTTTTATATCTACAGAGGTCTTAGTTGGGGGCGTTACCGCTCACGCCGCCACCTCTATCACGAGTTGGGCAGAACTAGACGCAATGCGAACCGGACTTTCGGGAAGCTACATACTCACTACCGATCTCGACTCAAACAGTCCGGGCTACTCTACGTACGCGGGATCTTCTGCTAATAGTGGTATGGGGTGGATACCCATAGGCAGCAGTGCCACACCGTTTACAGGTACGTTTGACGGTGATAATTACCGCATAAAAGATTTGTATATAGCCCAGGGAACTACTACTGATGTGGGCTTGTTTGGCAGGATCTCGGGTGCCACGATACAAGACCTACAGCTCACCAATGGCTACGTCGCGGGGAACTCGAACGTGGGCGGCATCGTTGGTTATGCCACAAGTGGCTACACGCTGTCCGGCCTGTACTATCAGGGGCAGGTGCTTGCAACTACCACATCGGGAGGGTTGCTTGGATTTTCAAACTCAAGCGGCACTAACTACATGAGAAATAGTTCATCAACCGTCGTAATAACGGTTACCGGCACCTCAAACTCCAATGCCACCATAGGAGGGCTCATTGGCACGGGAAATAGCCTTGCAGTATCAAATTCTTATGCTGACAGCGTTATACATGCAAATACCAATGGCAGAGTGGGCGGATTTATAGGAAATTCTGGGTCCTCTGCATCAATTGCAAGTTCTAGCGCCTCGACGACCATCCGCACGTCTGGTTCAAATGCCGGAGGCTTTTATGGCATATTGCAACAAGGGTCGGTAGCGTCGACGTCATACGCAACCGGGAGCCTGATCGCAAGTGGCGGCAGTAACTATGGAGGGTTTGCAGGCCTGATCGCTCAAAATCCGACCCTTTTGAACTCGTATACCAGTGTGGCAGTAACAAGCAGTAACACCGCGGGCGCCTTTGTGGGTAGTTTTACTTCGAGTTCGGGAATATTTAGAAATTTGTATGCGCGAGGCAGCATTAGCGCCAACAGTAATACTGGAGGTTTCTTTGGTTCGTATACGCCGGCGGGTGCGAACACGGTGACCGGGTTGTTTTGGGATACAGAGGCAACAGGTAAAAGTGCAATGACAGGATCAGGAGATACGAGCGCTCTTACCTCCGCAAACGTGGACGGCCGGACCACTGCTGATATGACCACACAAAGCACCTTTACCAATGTGAGCTGGGACTTTAGCACTATCTGGAGTATCAGCAGTTCTTTTAACGGAGGCTATCCATTCTTGGTGTGGGCGTATAGCGCGCCGACGGTCACGACAGGTGCGGCTTCAGATGCTGGTCAGACGTCTGTCACACTAGCTGGGACTATAAGTAGTATCGGCACAAGCCAGGCTACTTCGCGCGGTTTTAACTACGGAACAACTAACAGTTATGGATCGACTGTTTCTGAAACAGGCACCTATAGTACTGGGTCATACACGCTTTCGCTCACAGGGCTCACCTGCGGCACCACGTATTACTACCGCGCCTTTGCAACTAACTCTGTGGGTACAGCAACTGGGAGCGGAAGCACCTTTACCACAACGGATTGTCCCGCAGAGGAACGTACCGTAAGTGGAGGCGGTGGCTCTGCTGGTGCTGTGCGCAATAATCAAGCACTCATTGCTTCGATCGAGCCGGCGCCTCGCCAGTCTATACTCGATGTACTAAAAGGCCTCGGTATTTCTGATGCAGTAGCCGCTTCTGTGGTTGCGGCGCTTACTACCCAAGAGGCTCCTTCTGCGCCAGTGGTTGTGCGAGATTTGTCAGTGGGCATGAATGGAGATGATGTTAAAGCGCTTCAAACGCTCCTCATTGCTCAAGGCCAAACTATATCTGCTGGGGCAACCGGATTCTTTGGCGCACAAACTAAGTCAGCACTTTCGAAGTACCAGCAAGTCGCTGGTATTGCACCTACAGCGGGCTATTTTGGTCCGGCTACTCGTGCGCAGATGAAAGCCGCAGGTCTAACAGGATTGTGGTGGTAATGTAGCCTTACCCTAAGGTGTGCTAGTGTGCGCTTATGAAGATTTTAATTATCTCACCGGGCAAGAAGCATGATGCTACGGTTGCCCAGGGTGTGGCTGAGTTCCAGCAGCGTTTAGAAAAACGGTTTGCTATTGAGTGGGCGTTGCCTGCCGCAGGCACCAAAGAGTCGGAAGGTGCTGCGATCGTAAAGCTTATTAAAGAAGGCGACTTTGTAGTCCTGTTAGACGAGCGCGGCAAGGACATAGACACGCCCAGCTTTGCAAAACTGCTAGACCAGCACATGCAGCAGGGGACTAAACGTCTCGTGTTTATAATCGGTGGTGCGTTTGGCGTCGACGGCGCTGTGCAGGCGCGCGCCAACGTTACGCTTAAACTTTCGTCCCTGGTGTTCCCGCACATGCTGGTGCGGCTCATACTTATAGAGCAGCTCTACCGCGCCAACTCAATACTCGAGGGCGGCAAGTATCACCACGCCTAAAAAGAATGCCGCCCCGGAGAGCCGGGGCGGCGTAGCGATGCTTAGAGCACCACAGGAAGATAAACTTGGCAGCTGTAGCCTCCGCTGGCATCGAAGTTCAGCGATAGCCCACCACTGTTCCAATGCTGGACGTTCACGTGTGACCTTGTGGAAGTATTGAACACCACGTGGCTGTGCTGCACGATCCGCTTCTGCTGAGAGTGTAGGTAGAAAAGGTATCCCAGCGCGTAGGGGAACATCTTGAAGTCGGCCGCCCGGCCCTCCAGGAAGTCGGTTCCGTAGCCTCGGTCGGGGTTAAACCGAGTGTGGAGCAAGAACACACAGGCGCCACTCTGCTCCAAGTCTCTTAATGCCGGCAACTCCTCCCAAACCAGTGCGGCATTTTTCTCTGCCTGTTCGCGCAGCTTTTTCATATCGTTGGGAGAGTAGTCATCTGGATGGGTGTTCCCCGCCAAACGCCGAACTTCCTGATCCCTCAACTCTGCTTGCGAAGTTGGCGCGAAGTCGGTGAAGGCGGCAAGAGGGAATACCTCGCAAATCTCGAGTCCGCCGTTGTAGCAGTTGCACTGCACGAGTTGTCTGTTGGTCAGGTCCGGCGGTGTGACACCAAGCTCCTTCTCGTACTCGGTGATCGTTTGTTCGGCAATACGGCGCGCGTTTGCGTAGGCGGCTCGAATGCTTTGGTCGAGATGAATGGCCGGACCAAAGACCTGAGGATCCAGTCTGTGAACCGGAAGGGATTCGCGGTTCTGGTAGAGAAAGAAGCGCCGGTTCTTCATCAGCCCGAGCATGATCTCAAGTGCGCGGTCTTCTTGGGCGCGGGAGAAGGTGTGCGTATGCATTGGGTGTTCCTTTCGGAGTACCAAGTGTGGAAAGATCTAGGGCGTCGCAGGATGCGGTGCCTCCGCCACGATACCAAGGATGTGCATAGAGGGCTAGGTATAGCAAAAGTCCGTGTACACTAGGGTCATGAAGAACAAAACGTACTATCAGTCGGTCGCTATTATCTTTTTTCTTATTGCACTAGGCCACTTGGCGCGTTTGGCATACGGATGGGAAGCCATGATCGGTGACGTAGTGGTTCCTATGTGGACCAGTGCCGCAGCTGTGGCGATTGCAGGGTACTTGGCAGTGCGCGGCTGGCAGTTCTCTCAAAAGCGCGGACGCTAACAGTCTACGCTCCTGGGCCCGCTTTTTGCATAGAAACAAATTCGTTAAATTGTAAAGAGCATGGTAAGGTGTGACGATGCAGCGCGGGGAAGTAATTGTTCGATTTGAGAAGGTCTCATTCGACTTTGGTATAAAGAAGCCCATCTTGGACGAGGTGGATTTTTCGGTGCGCCGGCACACCAAGATCACCTTTATGGGGCAAAACGGCGCCGGCAAGAGCACCATTTTTGGCCTTATGACCGGTCTGTATCAGTCGGAGGCAGGGCAGATACACATGGCTCATGGGATTACGGTTGCGACGGCGCGCCAGGTAATCCCGCGCGAAGACCTGCAGCTTACCGTGCGCGAATTCTTTCAAAAAGTATTTCCTAAAAAGGTATACGATATCGACCCCAAGATAGACGCGGTTCTAGAGGTGGTAAACCTGGTTGCGCCGCATGACCGCACCGTCGGCACGTTTTCTGGCGGCCAGCAGGCGCGTTTGCTGCTTGCCCAGGCGCTTATACAAGACCCGGACTTGCTCTTGCTGGACGAGCCTACCAACAATCTCGACAAAGAAGGCATCGCGCACCTAACCAAGTTTCTTATTGGGTACAAAAAGACCGTTATTGTTATTTCCCACGACGCTGAGTTTCTTAACTCGTTTACGCAAGGCGTCTTGTATCTGGATGTTAATACCCACAAGGTAGAGCAGTATGTCGGCAACTACTTTGACGTGGTTAAAGAGATATCAGCCCGCATAGAAAAAGAAAATAGAAAGAATGCGCTCTTGGCCAAAGAGATTCAAGAAAATAAAGACAAGGCAAACTTTTTTGCCAACAAGGGCGGGCAGATGCGCATGGTGGCAAAGCGCATGAGAGAAAAAGCAGAAGAGCTTGAAGAGTCTAAGGTTGAGGTGCGCAAAGAAGACAAAACCATCCGCTCGTTCCGCATCCCATTTCAGGATGACTTGGTGGGGGATATTCTCAACATTACGTCACTGAATGTCGTGCACAAACACAAGCCAGTGGAGCGCAAAGTAAAAGTAGTGCTCCGCCGCAACAACCACCTGCTCTTAAAAGGGCCCAACGGTATCGGCAAGAGCACGCTCCTGCAGTCGATCGCGGCAGGCACCGCAAAGGGCGCCGTGGTGGCGCCGGGCGTGCGGGTGGGCTACTATCGCCAAGATTTTTCTAATCTTGATTTTAATAAAACGGTCTATGAAGAGCTTGCAGCGGTTCTGGACCGGCCGATCGAAGAAGATCTGCGCCGTGTTGCAGCCGGATTTTTGGTGAGCGGAGAAGTATTTCATTCAAAAATTGGCACGCTCTCTGAAGGTCAAAAAGGGTTGGTGGCGTTTGCGCGTTTGGTGCTGCTTAAGCCGGGATTGTTGATACTCGATGAGCCGACTAACCATATCAACTTCCGCCATTTGCCGGTTATTGCTGAAGCACTGAGCGCGTTTGAAGGGCCGATGATACTCGTGTCGCACGTGCCGGACTTTGTAGAGCAGATACGTATCGACGAGACCCTCGATCTGGAAAAGTAACTCTATGGCTACACAGGACTATGACGTACTCGTGGTAGGCGGCGGTTCGGCAGGGCTTATGGCGGCCGGCCGCGCCGCTGAAGCCGGGGCCCGGGTGCTCCTGCTTGAAAAAAATAAACGGCTGGGAGAAAAGCTTCGTATATCCGGAGGCGGCCGCTGTAACATTACGAACGCTGAAGAAGACGAGCACATACTGTTGCGCGCCTATGGTAAAGCAGAGCAGTTTTTGTATTCAGCCTTTGCGCAGTTTGGCAACAAAGATACGTTTACCTTTTTTGAGTCAAAAAAGCTGCCGATTGTAGTGCAGGCGCGCAAACGTGCATTCCCTAAAACCGAACGTGCGGCAGATGTGGTGAAAACGCTTGAGGAATACGTGCGCGCTCATGGTGTTGAGGTGCGCACTGGCTCTGCGGTTACCGGGGTGGTAAGCGATGCGTCGGGGATTGCTGGTGTCGTGTGCGGAAAAGAAACGTTTAAAGCAAAGCGGTACATCTTTGCAACGGGCAGCGTGTCGCACCCAGAGACCGGCTCAACCGGTGACGGCTTTAAGTGGCTTGAGAAGCTGGGGCATCAGGTGTCCAAACCGACTCCCACGATCGTGCCGCTTAAAGTAGTGGAGCCGTGGGTAGGCCTGCTGTCGGGCACCTCGCTTTCGTTTATGAAAATAACGTTCTTTGTCGATGGAAAAAAGGCGTTCTCTAAAACAGGCAAAGTGCTCTTTACGCACTTTGGTCTCTCGGGGCCGCTTATTCTTAACAGCGCGAGCGCGGTAGCTGACTTGCTGTACGAAGGTGTGGTCACTGCAAAGATCGACGCCTACCCGCACACCGACCTGGGCGCACTTGAGCGCACCGTCATACACGTGTTTGACGCGCATAAAAACAAGACGCTTAAAAATATTATTAAAGAGTTTGTGCCCGAGGGAACGACCCGGGGTATACTCGCGCTGCTTGAAGGTAAGCTCGATGTCACTAAAAAAGTGCATTCGGTTACTAAAGAAGAGCGTAAGATAATTGTGCATCTCCTTAAAGCATTGCCCTTAACTATCGAAGGCCTCATGGGGTTTGACCGTGCGGTTATTGCAGACGGCGGCGTCCCGTTAAGCGAGGTGGATATGCGCACTATGCAGTCTAAAAAAATTCCAAACCTCTATCTTGTGGGCGACTTGCTGCATATTAACCGCCCGTCGGGCGGGTACAGCCTTCAGTTGTGCTGGTCAACAGGGTTTGTGGCGGGCACGCATGCGGCCACCGCATAACTAAATAAAAGGACTACACTGGCTAGTCTTGCAGGAATATAGTGTCGCGCTATGCTTACCCCAGAGACCCTGGGCACTTTATAACCTAACGATCTAACGATATGAAAAAGACCGCTACTGTGCTTGCTCTTGCTGCTTTTCTTTTGTGTGTGCCGATTGCTGGTGTGAGTGCAAGCACTGAACGCAATCGTGACTATGACCGCGGCTCGCATGGGTACTACTCAAACCATAATTACAATTACAATCGCAACTATAACTACAACTATACGTACACCCGTGCGGTAGTGGAAACACCGTATTGGTGCGGCTCGTACTGGTCGTCCCATACCTGCCCGAGCTATCAGTACTCGTACCCTCAGTACTACAACTACACCCCTTACTATTACCCAACCTATCCGTACTATCAGCAACCGGTTAACTACTACAATCAGCCGGGGTACTGGAACGGCGGCGCGTGGATTCCGTACTATACTTACTAAATGAATGGCTATATCGCAGATATTGAAAAGCTCACGTTAGAAAACGAGTACTTTCGCAAGGTGCTCTACACTGACTCTCGTTTGCAGTTGGTGGTGATGGCGCTCCAGCCTGGGGAAGATATTGGCGAAGAGGTTCACGCGCTCGACCAGTTTATCCGCGTAGAGGCAGGGGAGGGTACGTCGGTGCTTGATGGTGAAGAGCACACCCTCAGCGCGAGTTCTGTTGTTATTATCCCGCAGGGTGTGCGGCACAACATCATCAACACGGGCTCAACCCCGATGAAGCTCTATACGCTGTACGCACCGCCTAACCACCCAGAAGGTACGATCCACAAAACGAAGGCGGAAGCTGAGGCGGCGGAACATCACTAATAGTGTTTGGTTAGATAAAATCCCCCGCAAGCAGTCGAAACTGCTTGCGGGGGATTGTCGTCACCGGACATCTGCCCGGGAACGAATGTCTGCGAATGTGTATTCGCGGAGGAGATGCCCATTCTTGAATACCGGCACGAGCTCATTCTTGAGGTTGCGTGCAGCAGCCTCTTCTTCGCGGATGGTCTTGTAGGTGCCATCTTCGCGAACGAGCGCGAGCCGTCCGGCCTTCGAGCGCTTGCCGGGGTCGGTCACGGGATCCTTGATCACGTCCCGTGCTTCGCCCTCGATTTCGATCGACGAGCACTTGATAGCGAACTTCTGCGTGTCGCGGTTGACGTTCTGCAGAAGCCCGCCGCCGGAGCCGAACGCGACATTGTCGGCCGACCAGCCAGCGAGACTCATAGATTCGAGCACGCTGCCGAGCATCTGGTGGTTGATGCCATCGCCCTGGATCACGCGGATCTTCGGGTTCAGCACCTTGTAGCTCTTGGCGTTCGTCGTGTAGCCGAACTTGGCTCCGAGAATGTCGAGCACCTTGGCCACCACTTCCGGCGGGTAGCCGGAGTCCGGACGAACGACCAGTACGCCGTCTCGGTTCAGAACTTCATCACGAAGCTCTGTGCCCCAGAGTTCGGCACAGGCCTTGTAGATGTCGTAGCTGTCAGAGACAACGGCGACGAGGCCGGTCGGGAACGACTCGAGCATGTTGCGGTAGGCAGCTGCTTCGTTCTCACGGCCCCACGAAGTGATCGTGGAGTGTTCTGCCGCAGGGATCGAGAAGCCAGCCATCCGCTCGCCGTAGTAGCGACGAGCGATCCGCGCACCTTGGAACGTGTCGGTTCCCTTGAAGGACACCAGATGTGCCGCACCGCCGATCCCCGCAGACTCGACCGAGGTCGAGCCGCGGAAGCCGAAGTCGTGCACCTTGAAGTCGATCAGGGACGGATCGCCCGTGCGTTCGAGCCACCGCAAGACGAGCTTGCGCATCTCGTGGCTCTGGGTCGCAACCGTAGTCGGGTACCATACCTGCGACAGCAGGGACTCGACGTAGTTGGTGATCCACGGCACGGCCGGGTCAGTGTTCTCGACCGTAAGAAGCACGTTGTGTGTCGGAACGATGGTGCCTTCCGGGACGGCCTTGATGACGACCGGCAAGCGGCCGCCGTGAGCCATGAGGATGTGCTCCCAGCCGGCGCGATTGAAGACTCCCTTGCTGCCGAGATGCAGAGCGAAATCCTCGCTCGCTTCGTCGATGTTGTCCGCCGTGATGACGGGGCCGACCAGGTAGCGCTTCAGGATGTACTGGAGACCGAAGAACATGGTCTGGTCCCAGACGCCGCCACGGCTCTCGAGGAACGAGAATACCGTGGTGGTGCGGGGAGGGTACTGCTTCCAGTGCGAGATCTTGTAGCTGTCGGTCAGCTCGACCGTGTTGATGTCGGAGTTGATCGCTGCGATTCTGGTATGAGCGTTCATCAGAGTTCTCCATTCTTCTTGAGTGAGGTGATGAGAAGTTCGCCGAGCGGCTTGTGCTCGCCGAGCAAGTTGTCGATGAGGTCTTCGTAGCGAATCCACTTCAGCCGAACGATGTCATCTGCGGCGCGGGGTGCGCCGAAGATGTACTGTCCGCGGAAGAGGGTGGTGACGCCGTATTCGCCGCTGCCGCTGTAGCGCCAGTCGGCAATCGTCTTCGATCCGACGTAGCGAAGATCGTCCACTTCGATATCGGACGCTTCCTCGTGCACTTCACGCTTGGCCGCCTGTTCGAGAGACTCGTTCGGGTCGACCAGGCCGCCGATGAAGCGCCACTTGTCCGCAGGGTCTGTTGCCTTGCCGGCAAGCAGTACCTCGCGGGTTTCGGGGCGGATCACCGCAATGTCGACCATAGGTCGGACCACCGCGAGACGCTTCTCGTAGGCATAGATGATGCCGCGGAGAAACTCTGATGAGCAGAGCTCCTCTTCGGCAGCTGCCTTGCGGCATGCGGTGCCGCTCACTCCGGGCACGCTGTCGACTTCACGGAACTCGAGTTGGCCCGAGTAGACCGAGAAAAACGAGTCGCGTGCGCCGTAAAGAACGGGCTTCTCGTTGCCGCAGTGTTCGCGGACGATACGGTCGAGATTGGCTGACCACACGTCGTTGGATGGATGGTCGTCGATCTTGGCGACCATGATGCCAGGGTAGGCGGCTTCGACCATGCCCTTGCGCATGCGATAGGAGAGAGGGTTGCGCGGTGTCGGGAACTCGGGAGTTCCGAGCACCACCAGTACCTTCTCGTGATGTGCGTAGGCCTGGTTGATCAGATGGCGATGTCCGGCGTGGAGCTCGTTCACCTGGAAGCGGGCCACGATGACTCCGATGGTAGGAAGGTCGGTATTCATGGGTTTTCTCCTGTCAAAGAACGGGTTTCGGGTTGGGTTAGTAGTGTCTTTATTACACTAAGTAAGGGTAAAAAAACACCTAGGCCCAAAGAACTTACTAAGTGTAGTATATACACTATCAAAATAGAAGTCAAGCAGGCCTGGGGATAGGGTCTAAAGAACTTCAATTTCTCGGACTTTTTCTGAGGTGAACTTATAAAGCTGGGCAGGACGGAACTTGCCTCCTACGCGCTTGCGAGGGAGTTCAGTAAGCACCTTGAGTTTAAGGATTTTTTTGCGGAAATTTCGTTTGTCGAGCTCGGTATGCAATATGCTTTCGTAGGTATTCTCAAGTTCGGTCAACGTAAACTCATTTGGCATAAGTTTACTGAGTAAGGTGGTGTACGTTACGCGAGAGCGAAGTCGGGCAACTGCTACATCAAGGATCTCTTCGTGGTCGTAAGCAAGTTTTTTTGCATCTTGAATAGGGCTCCACCATGCTTCCTCAGCATCCCTTTGTTCTGTGGTTGAAAGATCTTCCCAAGGTACTAGGCCGATGTATGCCACTGCGACCACACGACCACGCGGATCGCGTTTAACGGCGCTAAATGTATAGAGTTGTTCTAGGTATACTTTGTCTGCCGTAATACCAGTCTTAGTTTTTATGTGACGCAAAGCTGCTTCTTCTGCAGTTTCTTTAGGATCAATGAGGCCACCCGGCAATCCTTCGTGGTTAGGGAAGTGAGGAGGGCGTTTTACTGTAATGAGACGCACCAGTAGTTCGCCGTTGCGGACGGTAAACAATGCAACGTCAGTTGCCAATACTGCAAAATGTAAATGAGGTTCAGAAGACTTTTTCATGGTCTATAGTATGCACCATAGTTTACTTATTGTCAATAATACACCAAGAGCTCGCTCCCTACCTATCAGCTATGTTGATATCAAAATTGGTGCTTTTTTGGCATGCTACCATTGAGGCATAGCAATAATCGTGTTTTGATATGGACTTATTTTTAGCCCAGTTGTTTGGTATCTACTTTATTATCGTTGGTGTTGCGGTGTTGGTCCGCAAGAAGTCTCTCATGCCGGCCTATCGCGAGCTGATCGCAAACAAGCCGGTGCTTCTTACGATTGCGCTTCTCGAAATTGCTGCAGGTCTCGCTATTGTGCTCTCAAACCCGGTTATTACCTGGGACTGGATGGGTATTATCGCTGTTATCGGCTGGATGCTCTTGGTTGAAGGCGTGCTCTACCTTGTTATGCCGTACAAAACGGTGCAGCAATTTACCAAGAAGTTCAGCACTGGCGCCTGGACTATGGCGGGCGGCATTATCGCCGTAGTGGCAGGAGCCTACCTTACGTATGTCGGTTTTGGGTTAGGCATGATGTAATTACTAGCACAACAGACTTACTATGAAACGATTTATTTCTGGAACGTACGCGGCAAAGTGGCAGGACCCAGCATTGTTTGTATTGCGTGTCTCGGCCGGCTTGGTGTTCTTGACCCACGGTTGGACTAAATGGCAGAGCGGGTTCGACCAGGTTGCAGGATTTTTGGGAGTGCTTAACTTCCCGATGCCAGAGCTCTTTGCTCCGATTCTTATCGCGGTTGAAATATTGGGCGGCGCGGCTCTTATTCTTGGCGCCTTTACCCGACTTGCAGCTAAGTTAACCGGCGTCGTAGCGGTTGTGGCGCTGCTTACCGTGCATCTTGAAAACGGCTACTCTTCGACCAATGGCGGCTATGAGTATGTGCTTCTTCTTGCGGCAGTGTGTTTAATGCTTCTGGTTATGGGCGCTGGTAGCTGGTCTTTGGACAAAAAGTTTCTGAAGATGTAACCCTGATACCTTTGAAGGGTTTGACACCGACCGATAACCGGATAGAATCGGAGCCTCTGTGGCATCTAAAGACTACGCATACGAGGAGTCCCGGGAGAACAAGATCATCATTGCGCTTGCTGTGGTGGTCTTTCTCTTTGTGGTTAAGTGGGGGGCGGACAGTGCCATGCCTGACTCGCCGGCATTTCCTGTGCAGATCTCGCTGTTTGGAGAGCATCTGTGGCCGTAAGAAGGGTCGGTGCGTTACGTTATATACTATATATATGAGTCAGGCTCGTCTTGTTACGGCATCTTTTGCAGTGGGCGCAGCATTTTTGGTTGCACCTCTTTTTGCCTATGCGGCGCCGGTAAAGTCGACGCTCGAAGTCTCAGGCTGGATGCCGTACTGGCGAGCTGCCTCGAGCACTGCTGATACGCAAAAGAATTTAAGCTATGTCACCACCGTGCATCCCTTTGGCTACAATGTGCAAAGCGACGGCACGATCGTAAACACGGCACGCCTTAACGAAGAGCCGTGGCCCACCTTTATTGCAGAAGCGCGCGCTAAAAAAGTGCGCATTATCCCGAGCCTTATCTGGCACGACGGCAAAGCAATACATGACGTATTGAGTGACCCAAAAAAGCGTGCGCGTCTTGAGGACGACATTGTTACTATCGTTACCGTCAACAACTGGGACGGGATTGACCTCGACTTAGAGGCAAAACTTGCAGAGACTAAAGATTATTTCTCGCTCTTTTTGAAAGAGCTCTACACCAAAATGGGGAAGAAGTGGGTGTACTGCACTATAGAGCCCCGCACGCCGCTTAAAGACCGGTTTGAAAACCCGCCCGCAACGATAGAGTATGCCAACGACTATGTGGAGATTAATAAATACTGCGACCGTGTGCAGATTATGGCCTACGACCAGGGCACGGTGGACATTAACTTGAGCCGCGCCGCAGCGGGCCCGTATGCGCCGGTGGCAGACACCCGCTGGGTAGAAAAAGTGATGCGCGAGGCAATGAAGACTATTGCGCCGCGCAAGCTGGTGATCGGCATCCCGACCTATGGCTACGAATATTCGGTGACTCCTCTTAACTCGGCCGGCTTTCAGTATGCGCGGCTGTGGGCCTTTAATCAAAAATATGCCGTAGACATTGCGGCTCAGCTTAAACAAACTCCCACACGCACCGAGGGCGGCGAGCTTTTGGTACTGTATTTGCCGAACATGTTGACCCTCAACAAGACGGCAACCAGCAAAGAGGTAACCACCAGCGCAACCTCAGCGCAAAACTTGGGTATACCGGCAACAGCGCTTTCGAACGCGGCCACCGCGCCGTCGGTGCGCCCCGGATTTAACCTCATGGTGTGGAACGATTCGGTCGCGGTAAAACAAAAAATAGATTTGGCGAAGAAGCTTGGGCTTAAAGGTGTGGCGATATTTAAGTTCGACGGCGGGCAGGACCCGAAAATCTGGGACGTACTCGCAGGTAAGTAAAATCTGTTGCATTGCAACGATTTTCTAAATTCTTCAGGAAGTCTTCAGGCAAAGTGTTATACTCATAGAAGGGTACTAACCACCTAACACTATGCAAAACTCTACGCTTATCG
>CAZXKI010000011.1:0-14506 GCA_964641145.1 uncultured Candidatus Saccharibacteria bacterium
GGTTGGCACGATGCGCCGCCTGCCGCGCATTCATCGTCAGACTCTTTTGGTAGACGACGTTACGGACACTATTGCCTCACATTCGTACCGCGTGTCTTTGATCGGCTGGCACTTGGCGAAGCTCGAACATGTCGACCCCTACAAAGTAGTAATGATGTGTCTCCTGCACGATGTGGGCGAGGCGCGGACCGGCGACCATAACTGGGTACACAAGCGCTATATAGAAATCTTTGACGAAGAAGTGATGGAAGACCAGTTGGGGGACATGCCATTTAAAGAGATTTATGATCTTGCCGCCGAGTATCATGAGCGCAAGACAAAGGAGTCTATCGTTGCCAAGCACGCTGACATCCTAGACCAGGTGCTCTTGCTGAGAGAGTATGAATGGCAGGGCAACAAAGAGGCGCCAAGCTGGATTAAGGGCCGCCCTAAAGACGGCGTTAATAACAAGCTGTCTGAGATGAAGCTCGAAAGCGCCCGCAAACTTGCTGCAGAGATGCTTGCGACTCCGCCCTCTAAATGGTGGGCTAACCTCCAGACGAACAAAAATCGTTAGTTGCAGCGACAGGGGATGCGCGTTAGATTTTAAAGGTTCGCTTATTATTTTTTCTAACTTATATGAGTACAAATATAATTATCGGCATTGTTGCAGCGCTTGCAGTTGTGGGCGGTGGCACCTATGTGGCCATGAACCCAGAAGTTGTTGCTAACCTTACGGGCAGTGCAAACGTTGAAGAAAATACTAATACAGAAAATGAGAGCGCCTCAGTAGGGAGTACCTTCTCAGAACTCTTGGGCCTGAATCAAAATGTAGTTTGCACCTTTAGCCACGACGACGGTCAGGGCAACGCTTCTTCGGGTACCGTCTATATGACAGCGGGCGGCACGCAGATTCGCGGCGACTTTACCGTATCGAGCCCGGTTGAGACAAATGGCTACTTTATCCGCACCGGCGGCTACAACTATATGTGGAGCGATGCGATGCCACAGGGTGTTAAGTCTAAAGTTACCAATGAGGCAGAGCTTATGAGCGATGCGCAGTCTGCGACGGTTGACCCTAACACCAAGTATGCGTGTCAGGCATGGACCGTAGATGCTTCTAAATTTACCTTGCCGGCCTCGGTAAACTTTATGGAGGTTAATGCTTCGGCAAATGTTGATGCCTCGGTAACCGTGCCAGGTGGTTCGGTAAACACTTCGGGCAGTGCAAGTGTTAAGGCACAACAGTGTGCTGCATGCACAACGCTCCCCGCAGGCGCCAAAGAGCAGTGTTTGGCCGCGCTCAGCTGCTAGTAATTAAAATATAAAAAAAGAGTGAGCCGCGGTCCCCGTAGGGGCCGCGGCTTGTTCGTTCAGAAGAGCAGGCTCTTCCTCGCTGCCTCAGTCAGGATGGGGGCGAGGAGCTCCGGTTCCTTCTGCCAACTATCCTCGCTGCTGTGAGCGGCGATGTTGGTGTGGTGAGTGTTGAAGTGTGGGCGATCAAAACCCATATGTCCGAGAGTGTCATTCAGACTGCTCGCGACTATTGTTGCGCCGTCGTCGTCGAAGACAACGAAGATGCCGGCGACCTTCCCTTTGCATTGGTAGCCGCCGTTCTTGTCGCCGCCCCACTCGAGAGGGGCAAGGACCAAGTGCACAAAGGCGGTCATCAGCATCGAGGGCAAACGCCAGTGTACTGGCGTTGCCAACGCCAGGATATCAGCCCGCATCACCTTGGCCGCCAGGCCTTCTAATCCAGGACGTATCTCCTTGGACGGGCGCGCATTTCCGATGAGCTGGTTGGAGAAATGGTCCTTGAGGTCACAGAACTCGGTTAGAGCACCCGCTAGCTGTGCCGCGCGGAGAAAACGGTTTACGTTGTCTCTCAAGGTCGTGTCTTCGTTGGGGAGCTCGCTCCCGCCATAGGCGGCAAGTACTTTGATTTCTACGGGCAAGATAACCCTCCTCTTGTTATGATCTGCAAGATCTAGTTCAGGCTAAAGAAATACCATGTCGGCACTCCTGTCAACCAAAAACTCGGGGTATGATTATGGTAATGGATTGGTTCAGCAATTTTTTGCTGCTTGTGCCAAAGGGCGCGATAGCCTCGGCAGAGCTCGGCCTCATGATACAGGCTACGCTCTTTATGCTTATCGTTATCGTGCCAGTGTTCTTTCTTTTGTTCTTTTTTGCGTGGCGGTATCGCGCGAGCAACAGAAAGGCTCGTTATCAGCCCAACTGGGAGCACAGCAAGCTCGAAGAGCTTATCTGGTGGGCGATACCGTTTGAAATTGTGCTCATTCTTGGCGCGATCACCTGGACAAGCACCCACGAGCTCCATCCGCCCAACCCGATAGGTATCGAACCGCCGTTGGTAGTGCAGGTGGTAGCACTCGACTGGAAGTGGCTCTTTATCTACCCCGAGCAAGGCATTGCCTCACTTAATTATCTTGAGATGCCAGTTGGCAGGCCGGTAAGGTTTGAGATAACCGCCGACGCGGCGATGAACTCCTTTTGGATACCCGAGCTGGGCGGGCAGATATACGCAATGACCGGCATGGTAAACAAACTCAACTTGATCGCCGACCACGAAGGCGAGTTTATGGGCCGCTCGGCCAACTACAGCGGGGAAGGTTTCGCACAGATGAAATTTATTGCCAAAGCCTCTACACAAGAAGAGTTTGATGCATGGGTGGGCGAGGTGCGCCGTGCTAGCGACAAGCTCACTTCAACAAGTTACGAGCGGCTCTCGACACCAAGTGTCCCGTACTCGACCGTATACTATAGCTCTGTGGAGGAGGGACTATTTGATACGATAGTGGCGCAGTTTGGGCACAGCCATACCTCCGAAGAAACTCAACCTCATACGCATTAATTTATGTTTGGCAGACTCACACTCGATGCATTTATCCACGGGCCGGTAGAGACCGGGGCACAGCTTATGGTTGTGGGCGGCGCTGTTGCCGTTATCCTCCTCCTAACCTATTTCAAAAAGTGGGGCTGGCTATGGCGCGAGTGGATCACGAGTGTCGATCATAAAAAGATCGGCATCATGTACATCATCCTCTCTGGCGTAATGCTTGCGCGTGGCGCTGTAGATGCGCTCATGATGCGCGCTCAGCAGGTTGTGGCGGTGGGAGAGCAGGTGGGGTATCTCGACCCTAACCACTATTCGCAAGTGTTTACTGCGCACGGCATCATCATGATTTTCTTTGTCGCCATGCCGCTCATGTTCGGCATTTTGAACTACCTGGTGCCTCTTCAAATAGGCAGCAGGGACGTCGCCTACCCGTTTTTAAACTCCATGAGCTTTTGGTTTACGGTTGCTGGCGCGATGCTGGTTAACTTGTCTCTGATAGTGGGAGAGTTTGCGGCAACAGGATGGCTCGCGTATCCGCCGCTCTCGGGGCTTCAATATAGTCCGGGTGTTGGCGTCGACTACTGGATATGGGCGCTCCAAGTTGCAGGAGTGGGTACGCTTATTTCCGGCATAAACTTCCTCGTCACGATACTAAAAATGCGCGCACCGGGGATGACTTTGATGCGCATGCCGATCTTTATCTGGACCTCATTTGGCTCAATGATTTTGGTTATCTTTTCCTTCCCAATCCTTACCGTAACCTTGGCGCTCCTAGGGCTCGACCGTATCTTTGGGATGCATTTCTTTACGACCGACCTTGGCGGCTCGGCCATGATGTACATCAACCTTATCTGGGCGTGGGGCCACCCGGAAGTGTACATACTTATTCTGCCGGCGTTCGGAATCTTTTCTGAAGTGGTGGCCACATTTTCGCAAAAGCGGCTCTTCGGCTATGTGTCGATGGTTGTTGCGACGATACTTATCGTCTTCCTATCGTTCGTAGTGTGGCTGCACCACTTCTTTACAATGGGCGCCTCGGCTAATGTAAACGCCTTCTTTGGCATTATGACGATGGCTATCGCGATACCAACGGGTGTTAAGGTGTTTAACTGGCTCTTTACCATGTTTCGCGGGCGGATCATCTTCGCCACGCCGATGCTGTGGTTTATGGGGTTTTTAACGACCTTTGTGCTGGGCGGTATGACCGGTGTCTTAATGGCAATACCCGGCGTAGACTTTCAGGTACATAACTCGCTCTTTTTAGTGGCGCACTTTCATAACATGATTATCGGCGGCGTACTCTTCGGATTTTTTGCAGGGCTTTCGTTCTGGTGGCCAAAGATTTTTGGCTACAAGCTGCACGAAGGGCTGGGCAAGGCAGCATTTTGGAGTTGGATTATCGGCTTTTTGCTCGCATTCCTGCCGCTGTATCTCCTGGGGCTTATGGGTATGACGCGCCGCCTAAGCCAAGTAGACGAAGTATTTCAGCCGCTTCTTATTGTGGCGGCAGTAGGTGCGTGCGTGATTGCTGTTGCGATCGTGTTGCAGGTGGTGCAAATGGTGGTGAGTTATCTGCAACGCAAGCAAAACATCGCTGGCAATGACCCGTGGAATGGACGCACACTCGAGTGGGCCACCTCTTCGCCGCCGCCTGAGTATAATTTCGCCACTATTCCGCAGGTTAAAAGCCGCGATGCCTTCTGGCAGATGAAAGAAGAAATGAAAAAGTCTGTCGAAGAAGGGAAGCCTCTTCAGGCGCACGGACATAGTGCTATTGAGCTGCCTAAAAACACACCGGTCGGATTGTATGTGGCGATACTAAGCGGCATGTTTGGTTTTGCGGCCGTGTGGCATATCTGGTGGCTCGTGCCCGTGTGTTTTGTGGCAATCGCCGCTCTGCTTATTGTGCGCTCATTTGAACATGAAGGATCACACTAGCGACAACGTGCAGTTTGGCTTCTGGGTCTACCTAATGAGTGACTGTGTGCTTTTTGCTGCACTCTTTGCTACCTATGCAGTGCTTCAAAACGCAACATTTGGGGGACCCACAGCCTACGACCTTTTTAACTTGCCGTTTGTGTTTGTGGAAACCATGCTGCTGTTGACCTCGAGTTTTACGATGGGGCTGGCGCTCATATCAGCAAAGATGCGCAAGAAAAACCAGACGCTTGCGTTGCTCGGCACCACCTTGGTGCTCGGCCTCGCATTTTTGGGCATGGAGGTGTACGAGTTTGCGCATCTTATCGCGGCAGGCGAAGGGCCGGACAAGAGCGCATTTCTCTCCGCGTTCTTTACCTTGGTGGGCACCCACGGGCTCCATGTAGCGCTGGGCGCTCTGTGGATGGTGGTCGTAGGCGCGCATATCTGGTTTAAAGGGTTTAGTGCGGGCACTTTGCGCAAACTCACCATCCTAAGCCTCTTTTGGCACTTCCTCGATGTGATCTGGATCTGCATCTTTACCTTCGTGTATTTATTTGGCGGACTCGCGCTATAACGTATGACATCTTTTAACGCATATCTCACAGGGTACGGTCTCTCGGTTCTATTGACTGTTGTCGCCTTTGGACTGATGAGTTTTCATCTCAAGAGTGACCATGTTGTGCCGCCGCATGAGCTCATGGTGCCGATACTTGTCCTGCTTGCAGTGGCACAGTTCTTTATCCAGCTCGTGTTCTTTTTGCACCTAGGGCAGGAGGAAAAACCGCGCTGGAACAGTGTCGCGTTTGGGTTTGCGGCGTTTATTGTGATCGTGATCGTGGGCGGCACGTTGTGGATTATGGCAAATCTTGACCACGGCCAAAGCGATCTTTCAGAAATTTACCCCACCGGCGAGATAACACCCCAGGGTCAGGATGATTAAAACGTACTACTACCTCACCAAGCCGCGCCTCGCCATGATGAACGTCATGGTCGCGATGGCGGTGTATGTGTTTGCGTCGCCCGAAGTGTTTGACTGGGGGACATTTTTTATTATGTCGAGCGGGCTCGCGTTTGTAGTGGCAAGCGCCTGTGTCTTTAACAATGTGGCCGACCGCACGCTCGATACTCGCATGGAGCGTACCAAGCACCGTGCGACAGCTACTGGAGAAGTGTCGCCTTTGCAGGGCATAGGGTATGCAGCCGTGCTTTTGGTGCTAGGGGTAAGCCTCTTGATGCAAACTCATATACTCGCACTTGCTGCAGCGTTGCTCGGTTTTTTTGTATACGTGTTTCTGTACACGCCGCTTAAGCCCAAGAGTCGCTATGCGCTCTATGTGGGTGCGGTTGCTGGTGCGACACCAACCTTGGTTGGTTATGCTGCAGCGGCGCACACGCTCGATTATTACGCGTATGCATGTTTTGCAATCCTCTTCTTGTGGCAGATACCGCACTTTTTAGCTATTGCGAGGTATCGCTTTGCCGAGTATGCCGCAGGAGGTGTGCCGCTGTGGGTGGCACAAGAGCCCACACCTGACGGCAAGAAGCAGGCTAAGAAAATCTTCCGTTACTCGCTCGTATTTTTGCTTCTGTTTTGTCTGATCCTGATACTCCATAGGTGGATCAGGTAGGGGACTATCGAGCCAATTAAAAATGCTCCGAAGGCGCTTGTGGCAAGTGTCAGAGGCTGCAGGTTGTGAAAGATGACCGTTGTAAGACCCACAAAGTTAATGAGCGCAAGCGCGCCCATGATTGAATAGAAGTTGATCACGGCCCACCAATTGCCCTTCTCAATATCTTTAATATGAATATGGGCAAAGTGTTTGGCGTATGTGGCGGCGCCTTGCATGGCGAGCTTGGTGCGGTCGGTTCGCACACCGATAAGATAGCCCACTAATACTCCAAAGGCGCCTGCAGGTATCGTAAAGGGGAGTGTTAAGAAGAAAAACTCCCAGTAAGAAATAGTGAGTGTGGCTACGATAAAGAGAAAGAACGCCGTCATGGAAAGGCGGGTGCGGGTAAAAGGGTCTTCGACCGCAAAGCGCACAGCCGAGATAAATCCTAGAAAAATGGTGAGCACTGCTACGGTGGCAATAATAGACATCGGCACTCCCTCCATAACGACATGGTAGCACGCAAAACCCTCTGTTTAAGGGCTTTTTGACAGGGGACTAGACAAATATATTTTTAGTAGTAGAATTTTCCCTGAACTGTTCCGCAGCAAAAAGGAGATAGGGCATGCGGCCGAAAGCACTTTTGGGGATTGCGGGCGTCTCGACGCCTCAAAATACTGCAGAGATTTTTGCCGACACTTCCGAACCGGAGCCGAGCTCTCACCAGCTCATGCTCGGCGCTGTCTACGACAGCCGTTATGCGTTGGCTCAGGTCTTCCCCAGCCGGGAAGACATTCTCTCGCTGCTCTACGTGCAACGGCGTGAGTTCGGCAAGAGCATGCTCGCCAACCTCAATCTCGCGATTCAGGTCGGCGGCCCTCGGTGCAAGGGACTCATTGTCCAGAGCGGAGCCTGGCCGTCGGAGACCGACCTGGAAGCTTTTCGGGTCGGCTGGGGCCGCGACGCTACGATGGCGCTCGTCCTCAGCGAGGAGATGCTCGAATGGTGCGATCATTCGCCGGGAGTGATCTCGCGCAATGTCGGTCGTTACCGGGATCTGATCGATTACGTCCTTGTTACGCCGAAGATGCGTCACAAGGGCTACGATCCGGTCTGGCTCGAGCAGTGCATCTCCCGCCTCTATGGCCAGCACGAGTGGGTTGGTCTCGCTATCGCACAGATGCCAAGCCCTGAGACTCTCGACATGCTGCAGCCGCTCATCACCAGGTGTCCCGAGGTTGGGTTGGTGGCGGGCGAGCATATCCGGTCGGGCGACAATTGGGTCGATCCTGCCAGGGCGCAGCGCTTCTTGGAGAGAGCCGCCTCGATGTACAACGTTCGCGAAGTGGCGTACGCCAAATAACGCGGCGCCTTACAAAAAAGTGGGCCCCGCCGGAGAAATCCGGCGGGGCCTTTATGTTGAGACGCTAGATGCAGTCGTTGTGACACTTGGGTTCGGGCGGCGGCTTAGGTTCTTCTGTCGGAACCCAGTTGGGGTCGGTGGGATACCCAGCGTACTGCTCGAAAGGTTCGAAGTAGAAGGCATACACCCCTTGGTCGACCACTTCACCCCACACCCAGACCTTGCGGATCTCGAAGGTGACTTCGTCGGCGACGAAGCTCCCGTAGATCTTCTGCTCTTCGTCGAGTGCGACGATGAAGACTGCCGAGCCGCAGGAGCCCTCAACTCCCGACTCTTCGTCGATTATTCGAAGCGCCTCCTGTGTGGTCATATGCTTCTCAAGCTCGACGGCTTGGAGAAGCTGCTCGGCCTGGTCGCAGAAGAGTGCCTGCACAGGTACAGCGTCCTCGACAGAGCTGGCAAGGGACGGAGCCGGAGAAACCATACTCGCAGAGGCGATGAGGGAGGGGGCGATGAAGAAAAGGCCGAAAATAATCTCGAGCATTGCAAACTCTCCTCGCTGAAGTTGGTGGGGACGTCCAGACGCACAATACTTTGTAAAAAAGGACGCGTCAACGGATTGAAGTTTGTCAAATAAAGTTCCCCAATATTTTGTACACACGTTATTAGACGTTTTCCACTGCTTTTCCACAGGTTGTCCCTGGTGTTCTCCCCGGAATTATCTACATTTGAAATTAGGTGCACTAGACAGTGTGTTAGCGTTTCGGCAGTCGCAGGAAATTTTTGAAAAGAAATTTTTTGCGAGGTGAGTTCGTTTACCGGTTTCAGATTGAATTATTCAATGGTGCAAATTCTCTTACCCCGCAAGGTGCGGAGCCTTCTATCGTAGAAGGTGTTTTTTGCTTTTCGGTTTGCGCAGCGCCGGTAGGGGCAAGTGCCGGGCGGTGCTTTGAAAGTTATCTCGGTCGTTCAGATAATTTTCAGGGTACCTAACGGCACTATAAAAGCGTAAGCGGGACAGTGTTGTGCGATTACCAAGTAATTATTAGTAAGTAAACGTTAGTTAATTATGAAAAGAATTCTATACAGTGCAGCATCGATCGTGTTCATTGGCGTTCTTGCCTACAGTGCAACGGGCGCGTTTTTTAGCGATACGGAAACATCAACAGGCAACACGTTCGCCGCAGGCGATATTGATCTTCGGATTGATAACGAAAGCTATGTAACAAATGCCGCAGGCGTTCTGGTGGCAAGCGAAGAAAACTCTTGGAGCATTTCTGATCTTACCGACCAGCTCTTCTTTAGCTTTAGCGACGTAAAGCCAGGAGATGTAGGTGAGGACACGATTTCTATCCATGCAGGTAGCAACGATGCGTGGGCATGTATGGCAGCAGACATGACTGCGACTCCAGACAATGGCATCAACGAGCCTGAAGGAGACGCAGGAGATGTTACCGACGGTGTATTGGGTGGCGAGCTTCAGAACTTCCTCAACTTTACCTTCTGGAACGACGACGGCGACAACGTCTACGAAACTGGCGAGACCCAGATCACTCAGCTTACCGGCCCTGCAAGCTCGATCTTTAACGGCACATGGTTGCCGCTCGCAGACTCAAGCTTGGGAACAAGTTCAGCAATCTTGGGCAGCTCAACTGAATATGTTGGTAAGGCATGGTGCTTTGGCGCGCTTACTCTTGCCCCAGTAGCACAGGACGGTTTGGGTAAGACGGGCAACAATGGTCCGCTTGTTCGCGGTACCGGCGTATCATGCGACGGCTCTGGCGAAAACAATATTGCACAGACCGACGGCATTACCGTAGATGTATCGTTCTACGCAGTGCAGACTCGCAACAACGGCCAGTTCCTCTGCTCAGGTCTCCCTCCGTTTGAGGGAACTTCAGCTCCAGCTATCGATTGGGTTGAGACTGCACAGACCGGTGGTGATGCAACAGAAATCGCAACTTCGACAGACTCAGGCAGCAATGCTTTGCAGTTGACGACTATCAACGACACAGCTTCACGCGTTCGTTATACCTACGATATTGCTGATATCAACGCTTCAACCTCATTCACAGGCTTATCGTTTGACTCAAAGCAGGTATCGGCTGCTGACATGGTTAACGGTAACGCAACCTTCCGCCTAGTAGTTGACCTCGACGGCAATCTTGCCACGATGGGTGACGTAACAGATGTAACGTACGAACCGTACTACAACATTGCTGCACACAACGCTTTGAACGATGCATCTATCGTTCCAGGCGCTTGGCAGAATTGGGCTGCAACTATGTCTTCTGGCAAGTTCTGGGCCGCTGGTGTAACCACAGTTTTGGGTCCTAGCGAAGGAGCTGGTGGTGCCTACGCTACAAACTTCACTATCCAGCAGCTTGTTGACGCATATCCGAATGCAAAGATCACAGCCATCTCTATCGGTATGGGTACGTGGAATGTAAACCAGGTTGTTCTCGTGGATAATCTTGTCTTCAACGGAGTAACTCTCGGCTTCGAGTAATTCTCTCTAGCCGTACACAGTCTCACCTTGGTGGGGCTGTGCGGGCTGGAAGGGAATCCCTTTTAGCGTCGTTGGATTATTAGTTTTAATTAACAGTTTTACTAACTTCAGTATGAAAAGAATTCTTTTAGGTCTTGTCACGATTGTAGGGGCAGCATCGGCAATGTACGTGGGCGCAACAGGTGCATTTTTTAGCGACACAGAAACAAGTACCGGCAACACCTTTGCCGCGGGCGATATTGATTTAAAAATTGATAATGAGAGCTACTACAACGGCGTAGCATCTCCCGAGACCAGTTGGGAGCTGGTGGACCTTACGGTTCAGAAGTTCTTTAACTTCCTCGACCTCAAGCCAGACGACTACGGCGAGGACACTATTTCTATCCATGTAGACACCAACGACGCCTACATGTGCGCAGAGGTTGAGCTTACGAGCAACGATGACAATGGTATTAACGAGCCGGAGAGTCTGGTAGACCAGACAGACGGGCCGGGCAATGGCGAGCTTGCAGGTTTAGTTGAGTTTATCTGGTGGGCTGACGACGGCGACAACGTGCTCGAAAGCAATGAAACCCCTCTTCCTGGAGGGCCGCTCGGCGCACTTGCGGTTGGTCAGACGGTGACCCTTGCCCTTGCAGACTCTGCCAACAATATCTGGACAGGGCAGGGTGGGCCAGTGCCAGGAGACGACACACTCTACTTGGGCAAAGCATGGTGCTTTGGTGACATTGGCACTGCTCCGATTACTCAAGACAACTCGGGCACCTTGATGTCTCCAGCAGGCGATAACAACGGCAACCAGACAGCAGGCGAGCCAGAAGACGGCGGTATTACCTGCGACGGCTCACAGCTTGGCAATGAAAGCCAGACTGACAGACTGACCGCTGACATTTCCTTTAACGCAGTGCAGGCTCGCAATAACCCGAACTTCCTCTGCCTCACCGACGAATGCACATTCGACGAGCAGGTAGATCTTCTTACTGCAGAGGCCAAGTTTGAGAACCCTGATGTAAACAATGCTCAAAATTGGGATGTCTTCGACTCGCCAGTAGATGGATGGAATGTGGAGTGGCGCGGCGACATACCTGCGACCTTTGGTCCGCAAAACCGCCCAGCAGTAGCTCATCTTGAGTATCACGAAGGGGTGCTTGGTGCGGCATTTGAAGGTGATCAGTATGCAGAGCTCGACTCCGACTGGGGCGGTCCGAGCGATGGTGGTCAGAACGAGCCTGCTTCTGTAAGCATTTACCGCAACTTCGTAACGGTGCCAGGCGCAAACTATGTTCTTAAATTCCAGTTTGCACCGCGTCCTAACACCCCAGCTGCAGATAACAACCTCGAAACAAAGGTTGAAGGCGTAGCGCTCAACACTACGGGTCCTGTAGCGGGCGGCGGCGGGCCAATTGCGTGGGCTGAGCGCACTGTTAACTTCACTGCAACTGACGCTTCAACCGAGATTCGTTTTACCGACATTGGTACTGCTAACTCGCTTGGCACATTCCTCGACAACGTGCGTCTCTACCAGATCAGCTGTCCAAACCAGATTGTGCAGGTTGAAGAAGACTAACAGCCAGTAGCCGGTTCACTCGTTCACGTTAGCCCACTCACTACATGAAGTCATCAACCCACATAGGGACGAGAGTGCTCCTCGCAGCAGGAGTACTTTCGTTCGCGGTGGGTTTGTTTGTGGTTCGTGCCGACACGACAGGCTTTACCTATGCGACAGAAAGTATTGACCTCAAGGTCGACAGTCAGGCGTCGTATAACGGCGCACCGCGCCCTGCTGGCACCTGGAACTTCAAGGACCTAAAGCCTCATGTCGACAAGTTCTGGAACTTCGACGATATCAAGCCAGGCGATTGGGGAGAGAACACGATTAGTCTCCACAACAAGAGCAAAAAAGATCCGCTCTATGTGTGCTTAACGTTTTTCAATCTCCTGAATGGTGAAAATGGTGTTAACGAGCCAGAGAGCCATGTAGACAACACGCCCAATGCGGGCGAGCTTACCCAGGCGATGGAGTTCTTTGCCTGGCATGACGACGGCGACAATATCTTTGAGTTGGGAGAGAAGCCGATTTTCGGTACCTCAACACCTCAAAGTGCCAACCCACTCTTGGCCGGCAAGACCTATCCGCTCTATGACTACAAAAATAATGGCTCAATACCGGCAGGCGGCAAAAAGTACTTCGGCGTGTACTGGTGTGCTGGCGACCTAACAGTCAATGTGCCTGCGGCGACGGTAACCTGCAATGGTGCGCAGCTTGGCAACAGCGTGCAGACCGACACGATGAAGGTTGATGTACAGCTCACCGCAGTCTCCGCCAAAGCTGAGCCCAAGTTTGTGTGCGGGAGTGTTAAACCGCCCAAGCCTCCTAAGCCGCCTAAAGGGGAGACCTGCGAAGACAAAGATGTAACAGTGGTAGTTAACAATCAAGGCTCGGTTACCAACACCTCTTCATCAAGCTCCAATACCGGCGGCAACTTGGCAGGGGCGGGCGGTACAGTGATTACCGGCACCTCAACCTCTCAAACCACAACGATCAACGTCGTTAATACAACCAACATATCGATTGGCTCATTGTTACAGAGCCTGTTCAAAAAGAAGTAGCCTATGACTATTGCCTTCAAAATCATGTACGGCCTATTCATCACTCTGTTGGTTGGAGTGGGGGCGTTTCTCTTGGTTTCTTTGTTGCCGATTACAGGCAACGTAGAAATAAAGATTGTAAAGTCGGGCTCGATGGAGCCCACTATCCCAACAGGCTCGGTCGTAGTTGTAATGCCTAGCAAGACCTATACCGTGGGTGACGTAATTACGTTTGGCAAAGACACTAAGACAGAGATCCCGACCACACACCGCATTGTAAGTATCCGTGAGAACGTGCAGGGCGACTATTACACTACTAAAGGTGATGCCAACGAAGAGCAGGATCCGCGCGAGATCGCTGCTAAAGAAATACTAGGTAAAGTTGTCTTCCATGTGCCGTATGCCGGCTATATTTTGGACTTTGCCCGCCAGCCATTGGGGTTTGCCCTCCTGATCGGCCTCCCGGCTGCCATGATCGTTATAGACGAGAGTATCAATATATATAGAGAGGTGGTTAAGTTGCGCCGCAGACGCCGCGGCGAATATACGGGTAAGCTCTTGCCTATACCGGTGCCGCGTAAGCCTATTGCATATAACGAGAATGATCGCGTACCAACTATATGACGCCTAAGAAGACACATATTGTAGCGACCACGATGCTGTTTGCGGCGGCAGTCTTGCCGGCAAGCCCGTTGTGGACGCTTGGCGCCTATGGCGACACAGAGACATCTTCTCAAAATATGCTCCAAGCAGGCGAGTGGGTGAATGAATTGGCGCTCTTTTCGCTAAGGTTAGATGAGCCAGGTGAAGCGGTGATTGAAGATGGCGAAGTGGCTGGAACTTCAACTGACCCTGTAGTGCCCGAAGAGCCTGTGGTAGAAGTCGGCGAACCAGTGGTTGAGACCACGATAGGTGAGGAACCGCCTGTAGAAGAGTCTGCTCCTGAAGATCAGGTTGTCGAAGTAAGCGAGCCAGTGGTTGAAGTTGCTGCTCCACAGCCAGCTCCCGAATCTGATCCACAGCCCGCCCCTACTTCAAGCGAAGAATCGGCGTCATAATAAAAGGGATTATTAGTAATGTGCGTAATTAATAACTGGGGAAGTTAATTACAGTATGCAAACTACATTCAAGAAAACAGGTGCTCGGGTTATCGGTGCGGCAGTAGCGGGAGCAATTCTTTTAGGCAGTGCAGGTATGGTAAGCGCGTATGGCGGTACGACCGTAGTCGTTACTAATGGGGCAGTGGTAACCAACGTCAGCACGGCATCAGCAAATACCGGCTTTAATATTGCCGGCGGCGGCACAGGCGGCAGCTGCGGTTTCTTCTGCAGTGGCGGCACAGGCAATGGTGGCATTGTGACTACCGGCAAAGCCAAGGCTAAGACAACCACTTCCAACGTCGTCAACACGACCTCGATAAAAGTTAAATAATCCTTCCATTAAAAAACCGCCCCAACCTTCGTACGGTGGGGCGGTTTTTCGTTTGGCTGGTTTACTGATTAAGATCAGCGTCCGGAACTTCCGGAGTGCCTTCAAGTTGGGTGCCCCCAGCTCCGCCGGTGCCCTCAGGGGTGATACCTGTTGCGGCTATGACTGCTGCAGCGGTAAGGGAGCGGCTTACATTAAGGATGATAAAGTCGAGCGACTGGCTGGTTGAGATATCACCACGGGTAGTA
>CAZXKI010000012.1:0-14091 GCA_964641145.1 uncultured Candidatus Saccharibacteria bacterium
CTCGTACGACCAGAGCCCCTTAATCACCATCAACCAAGAGCTGTTTGCAACCGAAATTGTGCGTACGCTGGTAGGCTCTATCGGTCTTATTCTTGCGGTGCCTATCACGACCGCTGTGGCGGTGTGGATGCTTTCCAGCACTACAGACTCCGCTGGATCTTATTCGACCAGGCACACCCACGCGCATTGATAATTGCAAATAGTTTGCGTTTATGTTAGGGTGGGCGGTATGCAATCACACGACTGCAAAGACGAGCTTCGGCAGGCAGGCTCTAAGGCAACCCCGGGCCGTCTAGCACTGTTAGGGGTGCTTGAAGCAGCTAACAAACCGCTTACGGTAAACGAGCTTGAGAAAAGCCTTCGCCGCCTTAACCTGGTGACGCTCTACCGTGCGCTTGAGAGCTTGGTACAGGCCGGATTGGTGCGTAGAGGAGTGCACGGCCGCGTGGCGCACTTTGAGTATGCGGGCAAGCCGCATCACCACCATATGGTATGTGCCGACTGCGGATTTAATAAAGTATGTAACAGCTGTTAATACATTTGTATGATTGAACTTATCGGTCTCTCGCTACTTATCATGGCAGCCTCGCTCGCGGGCAAGTTAACGGTTTGGGGCAAGACGCGCACTTTTGTTGAAAAGCATCTCGATTATCTGGTAAGTTTTTCTGCCGGAGTATTTCTGATTTTTCTCTACGGGCTTGCGGCCGAGGCTATAGAGCACGCACCGTCACCCACGGCGGGCTTGCTGTGGATTCTCGTAGGTGCGGTTGGTATATGGGTGTTGTTTAAAGTGCTGCCTGGCGCACACGTGCACACGCACGAGCATGAGGGTGAGGTGTCTGCGCTTGACCCCCGCCGCCTAGTAGTAACTGACGCAATACACAACACTGCAGACGGTATTTTTCTTGCGGCCACCTACGCGCTTTCTCCGGTTCTCGCGCTGTCTGCGGGTGTAAGCATCTTTATACATGAAGTCTTGCAGGAGATTTCTGAGTTTTTTGTTTTGCGGGACAGCGGCTATTCAACTAAAAAGGCGCTGATAGTGAATTTTGCCGTTTCCTCCACCATTCTTATTGGCGCCATTGGCGGCTACTTCCTGCTCGACACCTTCGAGGCGCTGGAGAGCCCGATACTCGGGTTGGCTGCCGGGGGCTTGCTGGTTGTGGTGCTTGGCGACCTGCTCCCGCACTCGTTGCGCGCAGGCGGCCGCTCTCACTTGGTAAAACATTTAGGGTGGTTTGCACTAGGCGCCCTCATTATGTACCTCGTTAGCATCTTGGTGGGCGGCCATTAATCTTCATTGCAAAGGCAGAGGCGGAAGAGTAGGATACAGATTAGGGAAAGGGGCAGTTTATTTCTTAATCTGAATTCCTTATGACAGTACGCCGTTTTATCGGTATCTCAGCACTCGTTCTCTCGGTTCTGGTGCTTCCGCAATTTGCGTTTGCCAGGACCAACGACTACAACTCTCACAACGAAGATCAGGCTGCGCGCCTCAACGTGTATGTTCGCACCATAAGTTCCTACGGCCCGGCTATTGATCCGTGGCGCTTTCAGGTGCAAGTGCAAGGTGCAGATGCGCGCCCGTATCAGTTTGAAGGTTCTGCCAACGGCACTACCGTAGTGCTCGACGCCAATACCGAATTTGAGGTAGGGGTGAGCGAGCGCTATGGCTACCACGCGAGCCTAAGCGGTATGTGCGAGGGCGAGATTCGCCGCTACGAGACAGCCAACTGCTACATCACGCTGACGCAAGGCTATCGTGACGGATATCCGTATCCGCCAACCTACCCGCAGTATCCGGCACCTCAGCCTTACTACCCAGCTCAGTATCCTCAGCCGGTCTCTCTTATTACCAACTACATTCCAAGCCAGATGCCAAACACCGGCTTTGATCCGTCACAAGGCCCTGCCATGATTGCCTTTGCGCTGGTTCTTCTTGCTGGCGCTGGCATTGCTGTCTACCCCTATGTCAGGAAAGTTACTGCTGCCCTCCGCTAGGTCGGGGGTGTTGCTTCCAGTGCCGCCGCCTAAGATTTCGCCTTGGTGGCGCCGCATCGCCCTCGTGCTTGGTGTGCTGGTGATACTGGTAGGCACTGCAGATGTGTTTACTCGCGCGGCTGCCTTTGTTTCTACAACCGATATTTCGTTCGACGCGTTTGCGCCTGGCGCACTGATAGTAAACCCAGAACTCTGGGGAGAGATACACGGCACAAGCACCGCTGCGTTTGTTCCGGCAACACTGATCATACCTGCCATTGGTGTAGAGGCTCCCGTGGAGCAGGTCGGCAAGAAAGCTGACGGATCAATGGACACGCCCAAAAAACTTTCTGATGTGGCGTGGTATGAGCCAGGCCAGAAGCCAGGCGAGCCAGGCAATGCCGTATTTGCCGGCCATGTTAATAACGCGCTCGGCCTTGCCGGTGTGTTTAAAGAGCTCTCTAAACTCAAAGAGGGTGACCGGATAGAAGTGGAGGGGGCAGGAGGAGAGCGGCTAGTGTATGAGATAGAGTCAGTCAGTGAATACTTCCTCGATAATGCTCCAATTTCGGATATTTTTACCAATCGCGGACCCTCAAAGATAGCGCTTATTACCTGCCAGGGCTCGTGGGACGCTTCGACCCGCACCTATGACAAGCGTTTGGTCGTAGTTGCGCACCTGCTTAACCCGTGATAGCGTAAGGGCGTTCGAGTAAGTTCTCCAATTGCCCCATACCCTGGGGCTAGGGCGGGAGGGTCGCCTTACGCGAACGGTATAAGGTTATAGAACATTCGCGTATATGGCACGTAAGTTGTTCATCGGCGGTCTTCCGTACCGCACGACGAACGATGAGTTGCGCGATGCCTTCGCCAAAGCTGGTGAAGTAGCATCCGCCTCAATCGTGACAGATCGTGAGACTGGTCGTTCTCGTGGCTTCGGCTTCGTAGAAATGGCTAACGACGCAGACGCTGACACCGCCATCGAAATGTGGAACGGTAAGGAGCTCGGCGGTCGCACTCTCACTGTCTCCGAGGCTCGCCCGAAAGCGTAAGCTTTTGGTCAAGTCGCAAAAACCCCCGCTTCTGCGGGGGTTTTTGTTTTGCTATGATGCGCGCATGGACAAGCTCCTCAAAGCAGTAAAAAATGTTTCGCTGCGAGACTTGCCATGGCGGCATACGCACGACCCGTACAAAATTTTGGTGTCAGAGATAATGCTCCAGCAGACCCAGGTAGACAGGGTAGTGCCATTTTATACGCGCTTTATACGCCAGTTTCCGACCCCGGCAGCGCTCGCCAAAGCACCGCTGAGCAAAGTCCTAAAAACCTGGCAGGGCTTGGGTTACAACAGGCGAGCGGTTTATTTACAGCGCTCTGCAAAGATTATGAGCGAAGCAGAAGTTCCCCGCGGAGGAGTAGGGGTCGTGTTCATCTCTCCGGAGCGGGGAACTTCTGTGAAGCTGCCCGGTGTCGGGCCCTATACGCGCGCAGCAGTAGAAGCGTTTGCTTACAACAACCCTACCGTTTTTGTAGAAACAAACATACGCACCGTCTTTTTTTACCACTGTTTCCCAAACAAACAACACGTTTCAGATAAAGAAATTTTGCCACTCGTAGAACAGGCGCTTAAGAAATCTAAACTAGAGCCGCGAGAGTTCTATGCACGGCTCATGGATTACGGCACGCTGCTTAAAAAACAGGGGATCAAGTTAAACAACCAGAGCAAACATTATTCTAAACAGTCAAAGTTTGAAGGCTCGTACCGTCAGGTGCGCGGGCAAATCTTGCGTACCTTGCTCGCCGAACCAGCTACCTTAAACCAATTACTTAAGATAACGGGTCGCAAAAAGAGTGAGTTGGTTAAAGTGGTGGCCGGCTTAAGCAAAGAGGGGATGATAGAGCTTAAACGCAACAAATTTTATATTGCAGAAAAGTAAAAAGCGGGCGAGTTTCCTCGTCCGCTTTCAGTAGGTTCGCTCCGCCCACCAGACACGCTGGGGGTATCGTGGCGCCTTGTAGAAGCGATCGTTGTAGATTCGCCGCCAACGTATTTCCGGAGGTAGGTGGTGGTAGAGAAGCTCGAGACTGTCGGTTTCGATAGTGCGTATCGGATGGGGGTTGTCAGAGACTAGCCGAAGCCACTCCATCAGTCTCTCCTCAAACTGTCCTTCGCGACTATACCCCAAGCACTACCGGGATTACAATAGGGCGCTTATTGGTCTTTTCGAACAAATAGCGGGCGACTGCGTCGGTAACGTTGTTCTTAACGTAGTCAAAGTTGACCGGCTGCTGGTTTTTGGTCGTGTCTTCAATTGTTTTCTTTACCAAGAGACGCGCTTGCTGGAGGAGTTCCTGGCTTTCGCGCAGATACACAAAGCCGCGAGAAATAATGTCAGGCGATTTGCGCAGGCGGCCGTTCTTTGGGTTTACAGTCGCGATAATCACAAACATGCCTTCCTGAGCGAGCACCGTGCGGTCGCGGATAACCACTTCCTGAATGTCGCCGATAGAGAAGCCGTCTACCAAGCGCAGGCCGGCAGGAGCAGACTCTTTCAGGCGCACAATCTTGCTGCCTTCGTCCTGAATTTCAATAATGGCGCTGTTATCCGGGATAACAATCTCATCCTCTGAGCGGCCGCAGGCCTTAGCGATGTCCGCATGCACTCTAAGCATGTAGTGGTAGCCGTGGAGTGGCATAAAGAAGCGCGGGTTGATCTTCTGGTGGATCCAGAAGGTCTCATCGCGGTTGGCGTGGCCCGAGGCATGCACGTCCATGGTGTCGCGGTGGATGATTTTTGCACCCTGGCGCGAGAGGTTGTCTTTGAGCTTCTGCACACTGCGCTCGTTGCCTGGCACGATAGAAGACGAAAGCACGACTGTGTCATTCTTTTTAATCTTTACGTACTTGTGTGTCTTCATCGCGATGCGCATGAGTGCGGCAAACTCGTCGCCTTGGGCGCCGGTTGCAAGTATCACTACTTTAGAGTCGGGTAGCTGCTCCAGTTGTTCAGGGGTAATGAATGTCTTTTCATTTACTTTAAGGAGTCCTAGGTGCTTTACAATCTCGATGTTGATCTTCATGGAGCGGCCTTCTACCAGGATCTTGCGGCCAACGCGCTCAGCCTGCTCGATCATGCGCATAAGGCGCTCGAGCTGTGATGAAAAGGTGCCGATAATAAGGCGGCCCGGGGTCGTTGCGATAATCTCGTCCAAGTTTTTCTTAACTACACGCTCCGGGAGCGAGAAGCCAGGACGCTCTACGTTAGTCGAGTCGGCTGCCAAGAAGAGCACTTTGCGGTCTTTAAACCAGGCAAACTCTTTTTCTTCCTGCTCGGTCGGCACGCCGTCCATGTGGTCGAGGCGCAGGTCGCCGGTAAACACGAGGTCGCCGTACGGTGTCTCAATAACAATGCCCATCGAGTCGGGGATCGTGTGATACACCGAGAAGAAGCGCACACGCAGCTCGCCGACCTTAACCGTGTCGGTCTTTTCTACCTCATGAATATCAAGCGGCTTGAGGTTAGGAAACTCCTCCTGACGCTTTTTGATCATCACTGAAGTGAGGCCGCGCGTGTAGATCGGCGGGTAGCCAATGCGGTCGATAATGTAGGGGATGCCGCCAATGTGGTCCAAGTGGCCGTGGGTAATAAAGAGGCCGCGGATCTTTTCGCGCCGCTCTTCGAGGTACTTGGTGTTAGGCAAAATGTAGTCAATGCCCGGGGTGTCATCCTCGCGGAACTGGAACCCTGCATCGATAACAATAATGTCGTCGCCCATTTCAACCATAGTCATGTTGCGGCCAATCTCCTCCACGCCGCCAAGCGGAATGATGCGGATATTGCCCGGCTCAAGAGGCGGGATAGGGCGTTCGTCACCATTGCCATTTGAGCCGTCAAGTTCTGGACGGGGCGGATGCACCTGGTGAGGGCGCGGACCGCCGGTGCGAGGCCGGCCGCCTCTCTTACCGCCAAACGGGCGGCGTCCATTGCGGGGGCCTCCTGGCCGGCCGCTATGTTTATTAAACGGTTTTTTCTGTTCTTCCATCTATCTGAATAAAATTAGTAATTACACTCTAGCGAGCAAACACGTTCCACACGTAGTCTTCTTCTCGGTGCCATAGGGCAGCGGAGAGAAAGCGGTCACTTGGGCTTTCTATAAAGCCAAGGTCAAGCCCCAAGACGTCGTTAGGTACACTATACACGAAATCCGGCGCATACAAAAATACGGCTGGAACATCCTTTTCGAGCTCCGCTTCAAACTGCTCATAGAGCGCTACGCGCTTAGTAGGGTCGCTGGTTTCGCGTATTTCTTTAAGCAGGCGGTCTGCGGTCGAGTTGGCATACAAAGCGATATTGAGGCCCGGGTCGTTGCGCTGGCTAGAGTCCCAAAACGCGTATAAGTCGAGCTCGCGGCCAACCACTTCGCCAAACAAGAGCGCGTCATATTTGCGCGGGCGGATGACATTCTGAGACAGGTCACCCTGGTCAAATACTTTTACCTCTACCTTTGCGCCCATGCGCTCCCAGGCATTTTTTACAAATTCAGCGGCCTCGCGGAGCTCGGGTATGTTGCCGGTGGAGAGTGAGAATGCCAGTTCAACAGTTTCTGCATCCTTGCCTTTGCCGGTTGTTTTGGTAAGCACTCCCGACTCATTAAGCTCCCAGCCGTCTTGTATCAGGCGTTCGCGCGCGTTGAGCGCCGGGTCTCCCGCGTGGGTGTCTGCCGGCGGATCAGATGCAAGAATGCCTGGCGGTATCGGCCCTTTGAGGGCCACACCATATCCCTGAAGCACATCCTGCACGAGCGCTTCGCGGTCTACAGCTTCATTGAGTGCGCGGCGGACCTCTAGGTCGCGCAGCACCACCGACTCGTTCTGGTTAAAGAAGACACCAAACACACGGTTAAGAGTCGACCGTTCAATGTGCTCATTGCCGATCTCTGCTACCGCAGCAGGCGAGATGCCGCTTGCGGCATCAATATCGCCGCGCTTCAGCGCCGTTACCAAGGCATCCTCATTCTGATAAAAGCGCACTATAAACTCTCCAAGAAATGGCTGCCCCAGTGCGTAATTTTTAAATGCAGCAAGGGTGTATGAAGCCGGGATACCAGAGGGGGTACGCTCAACCGTATCAACTTTAAACGGCCCCGATCCTATGGGCGAGGTGTTAAGGTCGCTAAACGGAAACTCTTCTGTCGAAACGTCTTGCCACAAATGTGCAGGCAGGATGCCTATCGTCGCGTTTTTAATAAACGGCGCATACGGGCTCGAGAGTGTAAAGCGCACCGTGCGCTCATCGACTGCTTCTACTTGAACGCCGTCCCAGTTGGCGCGCGCAGGACTTTTAAGTACTGGGTCTTGGATCTTGGTAATCGTAAAGACAACATCGTTTGCAGTAACTGGTTTGCCATCGTGGAACGTTATACCCTCGCGCAGGGTAAAGGTGTACACCTTGCCGTCCTCACTTAAGGAGTAAGCGCTTGCAAGGTCAGGCACATAGGCTCCCTGCGGTGTGTCTTTAAGGAGGCCTGAGAATACGAGGCGGGAAAGGTCGTGGTCAGCATCAGAGACTGCCAATACCGGGTTGATAAACCGAGGAGAGCCCACAATACCTTCCGAAAAACTGCCGCCGTAGCCTGGCACCGAGACACGTAAAGAGGTGTTAACAATCGCGAGGAGTCCGATTGAGCTGCCGACCATCAGGATTGCAAAAAACAAAAAGAGTCCGCGGCCAAGCGGCGAAAACGCGCGGTAGGCATCTTCTGCAGAATCTACAAACGGCAGATGCACCGGCCGAGAGGCGAGTCGCCAAAATCTACGCATGAATTTTTATTACGTTAGGTTTACTGGAGCAGGAACAGGGCAAATGAGGTAGCGGCGAGCAATACACCGCATATGACCGTCGCATAGAAGAGCACCTTTTCGGAGCCGCGACGAGTGTGGTAGGTAGCAGAAAAGTTATCACCACCAAATGCACCTCCCATGGATGCGCCCGTGCGCTGCAAGAGCACGCACACGACAACAAGAACGGAGAGGATGATCTGTATGTAGGGAAGCACCCCGATAACGGTCATTGGGAAAAAGTTTACCATGGCTACCAATGCTCCGCAATACCCGATTTTATTGACAGTGGGCGAAAAAATGTACTACTATGCACCCGTCTTATCAGATAACTAACGATATGGTTATGAAGAAAAAAGCCAAGAAATCTAAGGCTCGCAGCGCTGCTTCAAAACCAGCAGCAAGCGGCGTTGGGTTTATCCCGGGCGGCGATCGTGTGCTTATCAAACCTCTTTCTCCGGAGGAGGCGGGCCAGGTTACCTCGTTCGGCATCATCATTCCTGACTCTGCAAAAGAAAAGCCTGAGCAAGGAACAATAGTTTCAGTGGGTCCGGGCCGTGTGGGCGACGACAATGCGCTGATTCCGGTTGGTTACAGTGTGGGCGACCGCGTGATGTTTAACAAATACGGCTACGACGAAATTAAAGTAAAAGGTGTTGAGTACTTTATTGTGAGCGAAGCAAATATTTTGGGCGTATTCAAATAATTTATCCGGTAAGTCAGCACGAACCATATGGCAAAACAGATTCTCTACGGCGAGAAAGCTCGTAAAGCACTTAAAAGCGGCATCGACAAAGCAGCAAACGCAGTAAAAGTAACGCTTGGCCCTCGCGGCAGAAATGTGGCTCTAGACAAAGGCTACGGCGGCCCCACTATCACCAACGACGGCGTCTCTATCGCTAAGGAAATTACGCTGCGCGACAAGTTTGAGAACATGGGTGCGGAAATTGTTAAAGAAGTGGCTACTAAGGCCAACGATATTGCAGGCGACGGCACCACCACGGCAACCGTGCTCCTCCAGGCTATTGTCGAGGAGGGTATGAAGCACACTGAGGCCGGCCTCTCTGCTATGGCGGTGCGCGGCGGGATTGAAAAGGCTGCTCAAGACGCCGTTGCCGCACTGCGCGCGCTTTCTAAAAAGATCCAGAGCGACGAAGAGGTAAAACAAGTTGCCACTATTTCTGCAGAGTCAGAAGAGCTCGGCTCTATTATTGCCGACACTATTAAAGAGGTGGGCAAAGACGGTGTCGTAACCGTAGAAGAGTCGCAGTCGCTGGGTATCGAAAAAGAGGTGGTAGAAGGTCTTGAGTTTGACCGCGGCTATGTCTCGGCCTACATGGTGACCGACCCGACCCGCATGGAGTCTGTCTTTAAAGATCCGGCGATTCTCGTCACTGACAAAAAAATCTCTTCTATCCAGGAAGTGCTGCCGGTGCTTCAGAAGGTTGCCGAGTCTGGCAAGAAGGAGCTCGTCATTATTGCCGACGACGTAGACGGCGAAGCGCTTACGACCTTTGTCTTGAACAAGCTTCGCGGCACCTTTAATGTGCTCGCAGTAAAGGCTCCTGGCTACGGCGATCGTAAAGAGGAAATGCTGCAGGATATTGCCACAGTAACCGGCGGCGAAGTGATTTCAGAAAAGACTGGCGTTAAGTTTGAGAACGCAACGCTCGACATGCTTGGCCGCGCTGCAAAGGTTATTGCTACCAAAGACTCGACCGTCATTGTGGGCGGTAAGGGCGCTAAAAAAGATATTGACGCCCGTGTTGCGCAGATCCGCAAACAGCTTGCAGACACAACCTCTAAGTTCGACAAAGAAAAGTTTGAAGAGCGCTTGGCCAAGCTGACCGGCGGCGTTGCGGTGATCCGCGTCGGCGCGGCTACCGAGACCGAGATGAAATATCTCAAACTCAAGATTGAGGACGCGGTTAATGCAACCAAGGCCGCTATCGAAGAAGGTATCGTCGCAGGTGGCGGCACTGCGCTGGTTAAAGCTGCACAGAAAGTCAGCGAAACATTTGCAAAGAACAAAGACAAAATGCCGATGGATGTGCGCGTGGGCTACGAAGTAGTGCTTAAGGCGCTTGAAATGCCGCTTCGCATGATTGCACAGAACGCCGGCGTTGATGCGGGTGTGGTAGTAGAGAAAGTTCGCGAGGCAAAGGGCAACGCAGGCTACGACGCTACTAAAAACGAAATCGTTGCCGACATGGTGGCAGCGGGCATTGTTGATCCGGTTAAAGTAACACGCACCGGTCTTGAGCGCGCCGCTTCTGCCGCGGCAATCTTGCTCACAACCGAGGTTGCGATTGCCGAAGAGCCAAAAGAAGAAAAGGATTCCCCAATGCCAGGAGGTGGCATGGGCGACATGGACTACTAAAGACATAAAAAGACAAACCGCCTCGGAGAAACCCGGGGCGGTTTTTCTCTTGCATTCTGCACAGATTTGTTATAATTAGGGTATGACTACTCTCTATATTGTTCTGGCTGTCGTGGCCCTTCTTGGCCTGTTTATTGCCTTTACCTATAACCGTTTTATTACCCTCGTTCAGCGCACTAAGGAGGCCTGGGCCGACATCGATGTACAGCTTAAGCGCCGCTACGACCTTATCCCCAACCTGGTTGAGACGGTTAAGGGCTATGCCACGCACGAACAGGGTACTTTGGACAAAGTTACTCAGGCTCGCGCTGCCGCGATGAACGCGCAGGGTATTGCTCAAAAAGGCGAGGCAGAAAATATGCTCACCGATGCGCTTAAGAGCCTCTTTGCAGTTAGTGAAGCCTATCCAGACCTCAAGGCCAACACGAACTTTCTCGAACTCCAGCGCGAACTTTCTGACACCGAAAATAAGATCCAGGCTGCGCGCCGCTTTTACAACGGCAATGTGCGCGACCTCAACACGGCAGTGCAGAGCTTCCCGGGCAATATCATTGCCGGTATGTTCCGCTTTGGCGAGCGCGAATTCTTCGAACTGAGCGCAGAAGAGCAGGCAGCGCGTCAGCCCGTAGCCGTTAAGTTTTAATGAAAAAGTGGATTCTTGGTGTCCTTCTCCTGTTTCCGCTCTTTACGCTTGCCCAAACAGATCGCTCGTATTACTACGACTCAATCGTTTATAACTTCGAGGTTAACCCAGATACGACGGTGCAGGTAGAGGAGGTGCAAACCTATGCCTTCAACGGGGTGTACCACCAGGCAGTGCGCACCATTCCGCACAAAGGCGTCAGCCTTATCGACAATATTCAAGTATTCGATGGGGCAACCGGCGAGCCGCTTACATACTCAAACAGCAGACTTGATAAAAATGACCCTGCAAGCTGGGGCTACTACACTACGTATAGAGAAAACGGGCAGACCTATATTGAATGGTATTACTCAACAGAGGGGGACTTGAACCCCGCGTCGCATTCGTGGGTGCTGCGCTATACGCTCCACGGAGCGATTTCATTTTATAAAGATCACGACGAGCTGTATTGGAATTTATTTACCAGCTACGACGTGCCTGTCGGCCGCGTAGAGGCTACGGTACGTCTTCCAGGAGTAAACACGCTCAACACGGCTAGTTTTTATACCACAAGCAATCTCCCGCACACTGTTGCGCAGCCCGACGATAGAACGTATCAGTTTGTAGTAGAAAACATTCCTTCTCAGGAAGACGTTACCTTTGCAGCTGGGTGGCAAAAAGGGCTCGTTGATCAGTCTGCCTACTGGCGCGACTTTTTCTCGATTTACTTTGAGTATCTGCTCGCACTTCTTATTTTTGTGAGCTCGATCGTATGTAGTGTTATCTATTGGCAGTGGGTTAAACACCGCAATCGTGGCCGAGGCACCATTGTGCCGCAGTACGAGCCACCGCAGAATCTTCGCCCCGCCATGATGGATGTGATTTTGGACGGGCATGTCTCTCGCAAAGCATGGGCCGCCACCGTTGTAGATCTTGCAGTTCGCGGCTATGTCACCATCACTCCAGATGAACTCGACCCTATGTGGAAGAGCAAGGGCTTTTGGCTCGGGGCTGTTGCGGTCTTTGTAGCTATGGCAGTGTCTGTCCTCTTTATGCCGGTACCGTCTTCCGTGCGGCAAACTGCAATCCTCGCAGCCCTTCTCGCGATACTCTTGGTGGTGCTGTTGCAGCGCTTTGGAGTGTTGGGGAGAGTTAACACACTTCAACTGCAGCCAAAAGACTACATCGTAGAGCCAAACCCGCAGGGAGTTCCTGCAAATCTCGAAGACTACGAACAGAAGTTTCTTGATGCTTTGTTTAAAATAGAGGGAAACAAATTCTCTACAAAAACGTTAAGAAAGTCCCAAACACAGGCACGTGCGCTGTATCTATCGCTCGAGCAAGTAAAGAAAGATCTTCAGACTGAGACTGCTCTCGATACCAAAGGGTTCCTCATCGCCCCTGGGGGTACAGGCGGCGTGATACTGGTGGGGTTGGCAATACTATTTCTTTGCATTGCGTTTGTGTTCTCTGTCTCTGAAGGAGCCGCATTCCCGCACTTTATACTGGCTCTCAGTATCGTCCTTTCTCTCATGATTGTGTATGGCGTTGTTAAGGTAAAACCTCGTCTCAATCGCGAGGGGAGTATTCTGCGGGAGAATGTACTCGGGTTTAAAATGTATCTGGAGACTGCCGAGCGGTATCGGATGCAGAATCTCACTCCCGACATATTCGAGAAATATTTGCCGTACGCAATCGTCTTTGGAGTAGAGAAGAAATGGGCAAAAGCCTTCGATGGCATGACGCTGCCACCACCACAGTGGTATGCGCATGGCGCGTATGGAGCGGCCGCTATGCACGGCAATGCAGCAGTTCCGAGTTTTTCTGCAAGCGCATTCTCTAACTCGTTTAGCTCAAGCTTTGCGTCTGCGTTCTCGAGTGCTGGAGGAGGCGGCGCTTCTGGGGGTGGCGGAGGAGCTGGTGGCGGAGGAGGAGGGGGCGGTGGAGGCGCAAGCTAGCCTTCCGTGACTTTTATTTTCATTCAAGAAACGATAGGATAGATTCTCTATATGGCAACACTCTATACACATCAAGACTCAAACATTGCAAAGACGTGGACCCTCATGTTCCTCTTTGCGCTTGTGGTTATCGGCATCGGCTGGGCGGTGTCTTACATATTTAATTATCCAGGAATCTTAGGTATAGCCGTGGTGCTCGCGGTGGTTATGAACGTCACGAGCTACTGGTTTTCGGACAAAATTGTTGTCTCGATGGCGGGCGCGCATCCTGCGGACGAAAAGCAGTACAGCGAGCTCCATAATATTGTCGAAAACCTTGCGATTACTGCAGGTCTACCAAAACCCAAGATTTATATTATTAACGACCCAGCGCCGAATGCGTTTGCTACTGGCCGCAATCCTAAACACGCAGTCGTTGCGGTAACGACAGGGCTTCTCGGCATGATGGACCGGAGCGAACTTGAAGGCGTGTTGGCACACGAACTTTCTCACGTAGGCAATCGCGACATGCTCGTCTCGACTGTGGCGGTGGTTCTGGTAGGGTTCGTTACTATCGTCTCCGATTTTGTACTCCGAGGTGCGTTATTTGGCGGCGGGGGAGACAACAACAATAAAAATCATCCGATCGTTGCAGTGCTTGCGATAGTATTTATCGTACTCACGCCGATTATGGCCTCGCTTCTTCAGCTCGCTATCTCACGCAAGCGCGAGTTCTTGGCCGACGCCTCTGGCGCACTTCTAACCCGCTATCCAGAGGGCTTGGCAAACGCGCTCCGCAAGATCGGCGCCTACAGCGCACCGATGAAAAAGGCCAACAACGCAACAGCCCATCTTTATATTTCAAACCCGTTTGGCGCGCGTGCAAAAACGAGTTCGCTCGCCAAACTCTTTATGACTCATCCGCCTGTTGAGGAGCGTATTGCAGCACTGCTTGGACACACAGGTCAATAATTGACGTGAACGTTTGATGAAGTAGATTTATAGAGAACGGTCTTTTTGTTTGTTTTCAAAAGAGGGAGGCATACGTGAGCATGATCTACGCTACAAACGGCAAGCCTTGTGCACCGTTTGGCACGAAGAAGGGTAAGGGTAAGCGTCGCAGAAAACCAAAGGTGGGTAGACGAGCTTCACCCACCAGCCGCTTCAAGGCTGGCTACCGCGTCGGCGGCGTCCCGGTTCAGTAACGCCACGTTTCCTTTAGTGATTTTCAGGCGGCCCCACGGGGCCGCCGCTTTCTTTTTATGCTATATTTTGCCGCATTGGAGGGTTCGCATAGTGGTCTAGTGCACCGCCTTGGAAAGGCGGCATACCGCA
>CAZXKI010000013.1:0-14089 GCA_964641145.1 uncultured Candidatus Saccharibacteria bacterium
CCGCGACGAGGAGGTGACTCTCGATACTGTTGTTGCTGTTGAGGCGGCAGATGATGCTCCTCTGCGTATACCTGCGCACGTTTGTGGTGCGCCGGAGGCACAGGAATGTTACGTATTGAACGATCGTCTCGAGGAACCATGTCACGCATACAAGTGATTATATAGCAAAATTATCTAATCACCGCGAGCCGACCTGCGGGAAGTCGCGCATCTACAAATAATGCCTCAAGCAACAGCGCTATATCTGGCTTGTGTGCATGCATAGCAAGGTAGGGAGAAATGTGGTTTCCCCGCACTGCGCGCACGGTGCCTCCTTGAGGAAACAAGGTATCCAGCGCTGCATGCTCTGCCAATGAGCGCGCCACCCACTCTGCTACCGGCTCATGAGACACGACAAATACAGATCGCAAGGTCCCGCTGGCCGCCAACTCTTTTGCGATCTCATCAAACTCTGCTCCTAGCTGTACACCTAGTGACGCAAGAGGCTCGTGGATCGGCATCGCATGGGTGTGATTAGAAAGTTTTAGCGCAGATTCAGCTTCTGCATGCGTAAGCCCCGCATGAGCAGAAAGCGTGCGCATAATTGAGTTCTTGCCAAAAGGCAGTGTGGCGTGACCCAATATCTGGCTTTCGTAGGGTGACCGCTCAAGTGCAACGATCTCCATTACTTCCCCGCTTACGATACACAGCAAATAACGCTCCTCGTGTGGATATATAGAGGGCACCATATGGGCGGTAGCCGTTGCAAATGGATGAAATGACACAGGCACTGCCGGGCCAAGAAGTGTGACCAGTGAGTCATATACACTTTGGGTCATAGGGTGCGGCACGGTCTCGTACCCCATGGGCAAGGTGGCCCAAGGCGGCGACATAAACACGGCAACATGCTCAATAGTGCCCAGAGGTTCAGAGGAGTGCACGCGGACTCGCGCTGCAACTTGGGCTGCCTGTTCGATAGCTTTGCGTGTTGCGGAATCTACCTCTTTTGCAATGGCGCCAGAAGTGCGGGTCTTAAGAAGCGGAATGTAAACACGAGTTTCGCCAAAAAGTCGCGGCGCACTGTTGTGAGAAAGACGAACAAGCGCAGAACCAACACTGCCATTCTCGACATCAAGTACGAGCACAGTGGAACCTTCGTCTTTTGTACGCTTAAAGAGCGCGGACATGTCACAGATTATACCGCAAATAAAAAAGCACCCGGGCCAAAGTGGTCCGGGTGCGGGAATTCAGAACGAAAGAACGATGGTCAGGCGGCGTGCTTCTGCGGCTGCACGATCTTGGGGGTAGCCGTTTCGGTCTGCTCGGCTTCGTCAGCCAGCGGCGGAAGCCGCTTGTTCACCATGTCGGTCAGGTGGTCGATGGCACCAGCAAGCTGAGGCAGGAGGACATCCTTGATGTCGGTGACCTTGCCGCCGGCGACCTTGTCGTGGGCTTCGATTGCCTTGAGGCAACGGGTGGCCACGGCGCCGAAGTCGTCCATCTTCTTGCCGAGATCGTCGAGAGCGTTGTAGATGCGCACCTGGTTGTTGGTATAGGCATCGCTCTTCTTGTAGCGCGAGCGCATGTAGGCGAGGCCGGCGATCCAGAAGTGCTGGAGGATCAGCACGATGAGGAGGCCGATCGCGTAGAGGGCGACGTTCTCCCAGGGGTTACCCTTCCCGACCCAGTTCCAGGGTTCGATACCCCACTGATGGAACACGGGCTGGACGATCGCGCCGTAAGCAAAGGCACCGACGACGACCGCCGACATGGCGCAGAACAGCCCGGCGTTCGAGAAGCCGATGGCACGACGGTCGTTCCGCATCACCGTGTTGTTGATGACGAAGAAACCGATCGCGACCCCGACAGCCACGACACCGATCCCGATGATAGCGTAGTAGATCCAGGGCTCCAGCTGCTGAAGGTAGAGCTGGTCCCCGAAGCGGAGAGCGAGGTAGGCCAGAGCCAGTCCGCTCAAGTACATCCATGCAAGCTTCATTGCAGTACTCCCTATTGGAGGGCGTGCCCCCTGGCACACCTACGTCCGCGCAGTACAATACAACAAATATAAATTATTGCAAGACCGCTTTAATACGGCGCACACCAGCAGAAACCGCCTCTTCTTTAAGGATTTTGAAGCTTCCTGACTGCGAAAGTTCACCAGTATGTTCTACATGAGGGCCACCACAAAACTCTATAGAAAACGCTTGATCTAGAGGTCCGACAGAATAGACAGAAACCCGGTCTGGATACTTGGCGCCAAACTCATGTTCGGCCCCAAGCTTCTCTGCTTCTTCTTTAGCCATCTCGTTACGAAATACAGGCAAATCTTCTTTAATCTTTTCGTTTACGATCTCCTCCACTTTCTTTTTCTGCTCGTCGGTCATCTTGGCGCCCCAGCTAAAGTCGATGCGCAGTCGCTCCTGCGTAATGTTGCTGCCGCGCTGATGCACTTCGGGCCCAAGCACTTGCTGAAGCGCCTTAAGCAGGAGGTGGTGTGCCGTATGGAGGCGTGTCGTCTTTTCAGACGTATCAGCCAGGCCGCCTTTAAATTTTTGCTCACTCCCGGCACGGGAAAGGTCCTGATGCTGTTTAAGAAGCTCTTTAAAGCCCTCTATATCTATCTGTTTAATACCCTTCTCCCCTGCTTCTTCAAGAATAAGCTCAAGCGGGAAGCCGTAGGTGGTAACAAGCTGGAAGGCATCATGAGCAGACAAGCTGCCCTGGCCTGCAAAACGCTCAAACTCTTTAAGCCCGCGCGCAAGCGTGGTGCGAAAGCGCTCTTCTTCTGCGGCGATTTCTGCCCCAATAGCAGGGTTGGTTACCTCTGGATATGCAGAGCCATAGTCGGCAATGACTGCCTCTACCACTTTAGAGAGCGTGCCATGAGGTGCGCCTATTTTGTCGCTAAAGCGCACCGCACGGCGGATAAGCCGGCGCACCAGGTAGCCGCGCTCAACATTGCCCGGCTTAGCGCCGTCGGCAATCAAAAATACGGCAGCTTTAATGTGGTCGGCAACGACGCGGAACGAGCGCTTGTCGCTTGCGTACTCTTTACCGCTCGCTTGTGAAAGAATCTCAAGGATAGATTTGTGTGCAACAAGAAATACGTCGTCGGTATTCTCTGACACTGCTGCAATGCGCTCCAAACCGCCGCCAAAGTCTACGTTTTGCTTAGGCAACAAACCAAAGGTGCCGTCGGCATTTTTGATGTACTGCATAAAGACCGAGTTGCCGATCTCGAGAAAGCGGCCACAGTCGCAGTTGGGGTGACACTCTGGCCCCCACTTGGTGTCGTGCGGTGTGCCAAAGTCATAAAAGACTTCGCTGTCCGGACCACCCGGCTCGCCTGCCGGCATTTTATCGGGTGCTCCAGCGCGTGACCACCAGTTTTTGTCACCATAGTAGAAGATACGCCCGCCCTGCATACCCTTTTGATACCCCTCTTCTTCGGTGCCAAGCGGCACGTCTTTGGCATCTATGCCAACGCTTGCAAACAAGGCCTTCCAGATCTCTGCAGACTCGGTGTCGCGCGGCACGTTGTTCTTTTCGTCGCCAATATATACAGAAACGTAAAGTTTTTGTGGGTCCAGACCAATCTGCCCTGTCAAAAATTCAAAAAACCACGGGAGCTGTTCTTTTTTAAAATAGTCGCCCAACGACCAGTTACCAAGCATCTCAAAAAAGGTGGTGTGGCGGTTATCACCTACTTCTTCGATGTCCATCGAGCGAAAGCACTTTTGGCTGTCTACCAAGCGCGTCCCGGCAGGGTGATTCTTGCCTAGCAAGTAGGGCACCAAGGGCTGCATGCCCGAGCCGGTAAAAAGGGTCGTGGGGTCATTCTCGGGCACCAAACTAGAGCTCGGTAGTACCGCGTGCCCTTGGGCCTTAAAAAACTCCTGATATTTAGCCCGCACTTCGTTCAGTGTCACAATAAAAAGAGAATACAACGTTTTTTATAAATCAGAAAGGCCGCGCGATACTCTGCGCGACCCTTAGAAAGCGTTGTCTCCTTGCGGGAGAGGGGGTGAAAGGTGGATGACATTGCTGTCACTGTCCGGCATTGCGTGCAGGTGGACTCCGGTAAGTCCGATACGTATCGACCTGCGAGGATTCTCCTGCCATACCCGCATCAACCCTTCTTTCAGCGGCTTGGCTTCTACTCGCTCGGGATCAATACCAGCATCCCTTATAAGTTTTTTTAGGCGCCGCAAGAACTCCAAATCTACGGCTACCTTTCTGCTGAACGCGACAGCGGCTGCGCTAACTAGCCTCATCACTCACCCCTTTTATTTGTTCTGCCTGCGGGCATAATACACCGCAGATTTTCTAGCGCCAGGTATAAAAACCCTGTAAGGTGTATACATCTATGAATACAAACGGCGCATTAAAAGGCTTCGATTTAAAAAATATTGATAAGTCTGTTCGCCCCCAGGACGACTTTTACCACTACGCCAACGGCGGCTGGCTCAAGCGGAACAAAATCCCGGCCGACGAGAGCCGCTGGGGCAGCTTTAATATTTTGCGCTACGAGGCCGAACATAATCTCAAAAAGATCGTCGACGAGCTTCTTACCGCCCATGCCCCAAAAGGCTCTGAGGAGCAGTTAGTGAGCGACCTCTATCGCTCCGGGCTTGATATGGCGGCTCGCAATACACACGGAGTTCAGCCGCTCGACCCCTATCGCAAAGAGATTGCCAACGTTTCTACCACCAAAGAGCTCCTCGAACTTATCGCGCGCTTTCATAAACTAGGCATTGCTGTGCCGTGGGGTACGCTTATCGACCAAGACTCTAAAAACAGTTCGCGATATGCGCTCCATATCTACCAGAGCGGCATTGGCCTCCCCGACCGCGACTACTATCTTAAGGATGAGCCTGAGTTTGTGCGCGTACGCAAGGCCTACGTAGATCATGTTATTAGCATTTTCCGTCTGCTTGGCTACAGTGGGGCCGAGTCGGTCCGCCGCGCAGAAGTGGTGATGCATATAGAAACCCGTTTTGCTAAAGCCTCGATGGATAAAGTGGCGGCTCGCGACGCCGACAAAGTGTACAACAAACGCAGTATTGCAGAGCTGCAAAAGCAGGTGCCTGAGGTACGTTGGCAATCATACTTTAAGGGAGCCGGCATCCCGCAGGTGCCGTACGTCATAGCTATGCAACCTGAATTTCTTAAGGCAGCAGCCAAGATGCTCACCACTATCCCGCTTGAGGAGTGGAAAGTGTATCTAGAATGGCACTTGGCTGACGACGCTTCAGGATTCCTCTCAGAAAAGTTTGTTGCAGCTAATTTTAAATTTTCGCAAGTGCTCTCTGGCAGCAAAAAGATCAAGCCGCTGTGGCGCCGCACGCTGGGCGTGGTTAACGGCTCACTCGGCGAAGCTCTCGGCAAGATCTACGTTAAAAAACATTTTGATCTTGCTAAGAAGCGTAAAATGGATACCCTCGTAAGCGACTTGTTTGCGGTATATGCCGAGCGCATTAAAGGGCTCGACTGGATGAGCGCTCCTACTAAAAAGAAAGCGCTTGCGAAGCTTAAGACTATGCGCCGCAAGATCGGCTACCCCCGTACGTGGAAGAGCTACAAAGGTCTGGAAATTACCGCTACAGACTACTTTGGCAACATTCTGCGCGTTACCGAGTATGAGCGCCGCCGCGATATGAAGAAGCTCACGCGGAAGTCTATAGACCGCAACGAGTGGTTTATGTACCCGCAGACGGTGAACGCCTACTTCCACCCAACGATGAACGAGATCGTCTTCCCTGCTGCCATACTCCAGCCGCCGTTCTTTAACTTCGAGGCTGACGACGCCTTTAACTATGGCGGCATTGGTGCAGTGATCGGCCACGAGATCACCCATGGTTTCGACGACCAGGGCGCCAAGTTTGACCATCAGGGCAATCTAAAGATGTGGTGGACGCCTGCGGACAAAAAGAAGTTTGAGCAGAAGGGTAAAACGATTGTTAGACAATACAACGAATTTACAGTGGCCGATGGGGTCAAAGTAAATGGCGGGCTTACCTTGGGCGAAAATATTGCCGACCTGGGAGGTCTGGTTATCGGCTACGAGGCGTATCAGCGCCATCTTAAAAAGACCGGCCACAAAGATATTGCAGGACTAACCCCAGAACAGCGCTTTTTCCTGGGCTTTGCGCAGGCTGAACAAGAGTTGAATAGACCTGAAGCTATTAAAACCCGTACCTTGACCGATCCGCACTCGCCTCCCGAGTGCCGCATCAACGGCCCTCTTGCCCACTTTGCGCCATTTTACGAAGCCTATGGTGTCAAAAAAGGCGACAAACTCTACCGAGAGCCAAAAGACAGAGCGCATATCTGGTAGCGAAGCAAAACTATACGGCGGAGGAGTAAGGCTCGTGTACATCTCTCCGGAGCCGTATAGTTTTGTGTAGCGTCTATAACCAATCAATCGGCTTTTTGTCGTGCGCTTCTAAATATTCATTTGCCTTTTTAAAGTGCCCGTTGCCAAAAAAGCCGTTATGGGCCGAGAAAGGTGACGGATGCGGCGACTCTAGCACGAAGTGTTTAGAACGGTCTATGTGAGCGCCTTTTTGCCGCGCATAGTTACCCCAGAGTATAAACACGAGTCCTTCGCGCCGTTCTGAAAGCGCTTTAATTGCCGCGTCGGTAAACTTTTCCCATCCTTTATTTTGATGCGAGCCGGCCAAATGAGCCCGCACAGTAAGCGTGGCATTTAACAGCAATACACCTTGCCTGGCCCAGCGAGTGAGGTCGCCACTCGTGTTCTTCATCTTTTGCCCGAACTCCGCCTCAATTTCTTTAAAAATGTTTTGCAGAGAGGGCGGCAGACGCACCCCCTCCTCTACGGCAAAACAGAGACCGTTTGCCTGGTGCGGGCCATGATACGGATCTTGCCCTAAAATGACCACTGCCACTTCTTCAAACGGGGTTAACTCAAATGCTCTAAAGATAAACTTGGGCGGCGGATAGACTGCCTCGTTCTGATACTCTTTTTTTACAAACATGGTGAGCTCTTCAAAATATGGCTCGTTAAACTCACCCTTCAGATGTTTTTTCCACGACTCGTTAATCTTTACCTCCATACTTTATGGACGATACCCTTCTTTCATCAAAAGCTCGAATTTTTTCTTTGGGCCGCCGCGGTTATAGTTGCCTATTTTGCCGTCGCTGCGGACCACCCGGTGACACGGGATTTTCGGATCGTAGTTTTTAGACATCCAATACCCTACGGCACGCACTGCTTTAGGCCGGCCGGCCTTGCGCGCCACCTCTGCATAGGTCATAACCTTGCCGCGCGGAATCTTGCGCACCACGTCGTATACTTGTTTAGAAAAGCTGGGCTGTGTTTGTTTCTTCATTGTCTTTAAGTTTAGCGAGTTTTTTACCGAGAGGGGTGGCGGGCTTAGCTTCGGGCGCCTGATATCCTGGCCGCAACACAGCTTCTGCCGCCTCGCGGTAATTGCAGTAGTCACAACTTTCGCCCTTAGGGGGTATTACTCCTGCATCTAAACAAGCCTTTATTTCAAGCAAGGTAGGCTCTACCCAGTCGGCGTTGCCGGTATACGATATCAGCGTTACATCAAACTCAAGCTTGGCGTCGAAAGCTTCGCGGTCTTTAGATGCGTTGGCGTACACAAAGTAGCCCGTATCAGAGACAGTAAAGCCGCACTGACGAAGCAGCCATTGATAGACTTCCATCTGGCGCTTATACCCGTCATGCCACGCTTGGTCCAGAGCCTCTATTTTTTCGTCTTTGCTGGTTGACTTGTAGTCGACCACAATCAGTTCACCGTTAGGGTTTATCCAGATGTCGTCCACGGCGCCGCTTACGGTAAAGCCGGTCGGAGCATGTTTGCATTCAATGCCTTTAAAGTTTTCACGCCAGACATCAAGCTTGGGGTGCGAAAAGGGCTTTGCATCCACCCCGTAGGTGTCCATGATAGGGTGAGCGGAGCCGTTAGCGCGATGGATGTCAAACTCTTTTTTCAGGAGGGCGTCTACTGCGCTGTTTAAATTGAATGGGAATCCAGGCGGCCGCGCTACACCCAGCTTGTTGTCGGTGTAGAAACAGCGCTGACACTCTTTAAAGAGGTCTATTTTTGATCGGGAGAGGCGCCACTTTGGACCGCCGTAGTTCCAATCTGGTTTTCGGTTTGGTTTGTAGTAGATACTCACCGAACTATCCTACCATTTTTCTGAATAGTTGGGTGTTAACGGGCTGTAAATTCTACGTAGAGCGGCTGACCTGCAGCGTTAAGCACAGGCTGGTCTGCGGAAGTGAAGTCTTTATCGCCATTGTCGACACGTTTGCCAACCCAGTACGTTTTGCCTGCCTGTGTAGCGCGAAGCAGGTTGATGCTGCGGCTTCCGGTGGTTGGGGTAAAGTATCCGGCGCCAAGTGCATTGCCGCGCTGACCGTTGGTCACGTCATACACAACAACCCAGGTAGGCACTGTAACCGGAGCGCTCGTGATCTCAACCTTAAGCCCTGCTGGCTGAGGGTTAGGGAGGGTAATGCCGCCCATGCTGCCAATTACTGGGGCTGTAGGAGTCGAAACAGTTGTACCGGTTGGTTTTGGCGTAGTGCCGCTAGTGCCAACCGGATTAGTAGACGTGGCAGTATTGGTAGCCTCAACCACAGATTCCTGTGGGTTAAGAGTGTAATAACCCCACGTAAGCACAGCGCCTACTACTGCGCCCGACAAAAACAAGACTACTAGTCTCCCGCGGCCCCTGCCGTTTGAAGGCATGGGCTTAGGCGTAGGAGTGGTTTTAGAAGTAGAGGTCGGTGAAGAAAACTTTGCGGTGCTCGAACCAAGAAGCGGCGAGGTTGTCGCTTTAGGCGGCTGTGACCACGATAGACCTGAAGTTTTATTGTTAGTACTACCCTGCTGATTTCCCTGAGTGTTATCTGCCATACGTCCTTGTGAGAAAAAACTTTTAATTAGACCATGTATCTATCATACCGCCTTACCCGGCACACACAACGCGCCCACCTCCTCCAGGACAAGATCTGCTTTGTTTCCTGACACTCCCGCATGCTTTAAAAGGTCGCCTTTGTCGATAAGCCCTCTACACAGCACTACTCGCTGGCTTAGTAGGGCCATTTTTTCACTTCGTGAAAGCGAGGTAAGCGCTGTTATCGGGTACAGCCCTGCAGCTTCTATTCTGTCGTGCAGCGTGTTGCCCTGGGGATAATCCCAGGCCAGAAGTTCCAAACCCTTGCAGGACGAGTACTCCATTGCCCGGTCAGTAAACTTGGTGTTGGTTACTACCATGCCTCTGCCCTGCCCTATGTCGTCGATACGCGCTTGCACATACAGCACCACCTTAAGATCGCTCTTAAACCCGGCTGCGTTGTGGAACTTTGCTTCTACAAAAACTTTTTCCCCTGGCCCGTCAATCACCACATCTACTTCGTGCTCCACACATTTGCCTTTAATAATCTCGCGTACGCGGGCCTGCTTGCCTTCGGCACGAAACAGCTCGCCAATATAGTCTTCGAAAGGAAAACCGGACGGCCCAAACTCAAGCACAGCACGCTTTAAGCTGTAGCGAGCCGCCACTTCATGCCGTGCTTCACGCAGGCGGGCAAACGCACGGGAATAAATTTCCTGCGTAGCGATGCCGTCCCATAACTCACGCTCGATGTCGCGAGCAACCTGCTCGGCAACAGCTTCTTTCGCCCCTGCACGCCTAAGCGATGCTACTAATTTTTGTGGATTAAATTCTTCGGTCGTGCCGTCAGCTTTTGCAATTAACATTACTCAAGTGTAGCACTGGAGATAACCCCTCCGCCAAGGCAGCGATCCCCACGGTACAGAACAAGAGACTGGCCTTCTGGCACATAATGAGGCTCTGTAAGTATCACTTCAGCATTAGCGCCCAGCGCAGTGATTTGGGCAGGAATTAACTTCTGGCGATACCTAAAGCGCGCTTCACACGGACCAAGCGCTACTTCCCCTATCCAATTAGTATCGTTAAGCTTGATCTTTACCCGCTTTTTACCCACAGGGAACCGCTCTGTTGATACCGTGATCGTGTTTGCCTTGCTGTCTTTTGCGATGACAAAATGCGGCACCTCTGTGGAGCTTTTGACAGAGAGCTCAAATCCATGCCGCTGGCCAACCGTGTAGTGTATAGCGCCATGGTGTGTGCCCACTACGTCCCCTTGTTCGTTTAGTACCGCGCCGGGAGTCTGGGGCACTTCGCGCTCAAGCATGTCGTCTAACCCAATCTCGCCCAAAAAGCACAGTCCCTGACTATCTGGACGCTCAAAGTTGGGCAGGCCAAACTTCTCGGCAAGCTTGCGCACGTGCGGCTTTGTTAACCCACCCACAGGAAACAGTGTGTTACGCAGCGCTGTTTCAGGTACTGCCCACAAAAAATAGCTCTGATCTTTGTTTTGATCGGCAGAAACCAGTAACTCCACAGGCGAAGCAAAGTTCTTCGCGGAGGAGTTGGGGTCGTGTTCATCTCTCCGAAGCGAGGAAGCTTTGCGGAGCCTGGCATAATGTCCTGTTGCAACAAAGTCTGCTCCTTCTTTCATACAGTAGTTAAAAAAGAGGCCGAATTTAATCTTTTCGTTGCACAGAGTATCCGGGTTTGGCGTACGGCCTTTGGCAAACTCCTCTATCGAAGGACGGAACACTTCTACTTCGTATTCTTTAGATAAATCTACTTCTTTAAACGGGATTTTAAGGTGCGCAGCAACTCGCATAGCGTCTATTCGGTCTTGAGCAGCCGGACATGGATAGCCAGAAATAGCGATGCGTATAAACACACCGGTTACCTCATAGCCCTGATCTTGTAGCAGTGCGGCCGAGACTGCAGAGTCGACGCCTCCAGAGAGGCCCACAAAAACTTTTTTCCCAAGGTTTGACACGTATTTGTTATAGCCTGTCTTTACTAAAAAAGAAAACGCCCAGCGGAACTAGTCCGCTGGGACGCTTGAGTAGGTGTTCGACCTGAACGCCTAGACGTAGAGGTCGAGACCGTAGCCGCCCAGGTGGTGGGCGGTCTGCACGTTGGCGAGGACGTCGCCGCTCGAGATCTCGGTGACCACGAGATTGACGTTGAGGATGCCCTCCTCGAAGTCGAACGCCTGAACACCGTCGGTGTTGGGGTCGCCGTCGATGAGTGCCGAGTAGAACGCCCAGTTCTGCGAGTTCTGGCTGGTGTCGCTGTCGCCGCCGTCGTCACCGATCCCGATGTTGCCGTCCTTGTCCTTCCAGACGGTGTCGGCGCCACCGGTACCGGCCACAGCGTCGTAGTCGAGGAAGAGCTCGACGTAGTCGGTCTCCTCGCTCGGATCGATGTCGATCTGCAGTTTCACCTCGTGGTCGAGGAGGAAGCCTTCGATCGTGCCGGACTTCACGAAGATCGAGTAGTCGAACGAGTCGGCCGTGCGGTTGGGGTTCGCCGACGGCACGTTGTGCGCCGGATCGATAACCTGCATGCCGCCGCCGGAGTCGAAGTGCACGACGCCGAACTGGTCGACGGTCACCGCGGGGGTGTCGTCGCCCTGCCGGTACTTGCCCTTGAGGCCGACCTCGAAGAGATCAGTCTCCTGGATCTGCATGTCGTCGGCCGAGTTGCCGCCGCCATACTGCATGAAGCCGCCGCTGGTAGCACCAACATCGAGGACCGAGTTGAGCTGGGTCTGAGGGACGAGATCCGGGGGATCCGGCTGCACCGGAACCTCGACAATATGGTCGATGATGATCGGATCCGGCGGGTCGCCGGGAACGATCACGACCGGACCGGGCACGTCCCTGTCGACATAGACGATGACAGGGTCCGGCGGATCGCCCGGCACCGTGACGACCACGGGGTCCTGGTCCGGGTGAAGCACGAGATTCTTGATGTCCTTGAGATCACCATCGAGCCCCTTGAAGAAGGCTTTCGTCTCGTGCACGCCGCCGTGCTTGCCGTCGTCGTGCTTGTCGACGTTCAGCTTGAGCTTGTTCCAGATATCGAGTGCCTCCGGATTGTCGTCGCCGAGCATGTCCTTGAGCTTGTCGAGGCGGGCGTCGAGCTTCTTCATCTGCTTCTTGGTCAGATTGAAGTGCCCGTTCGCCTTGTCCTCGAAGTTGCCGAGGAAGGCGAGGAGCTTGTTGTTGATGAAGTTCGAGATTTCCGTATTCGTGGCCATGAGGCCTCTCCTTGCTGTGAAGAACAAAAGTCGAGCCCTTTCAGACTCGACTCGCAAATTAACACATAAAACTTAATCTAGCAAGAGTTCTTCATCTTGGCGTCGTAGAAGCCGTAGACGTAGCAGTAGTTGAGCTTGCGGTGCTACCTCCCAGCTGAGGAGCAGCAGGGGCGAAGGGCTCAAATGGGAGCGGGTTCGTATTTTGTGTCGTTTCCTCCTGCATCACTGGCTCAAGCGTAGGCGGCATAATCATGTTCTTAAAATCACGAGCAGCCTCTTCTATAGCAGGCACCGCGACCGCAGCATAGGCGCCTCCTACAAATCCTATAATCAAAAAGAATATAAGTAGAAACATCCAGAGCCCTGTGCGGCGTTTAGGCGCTGGCGCGTATACGGGCTGACGCTGCACTACCGCCTGAGGCTGTATGCGCGTACTCATGGTCGACATCGCTGTCGGCTGCACAGGCTGTTGAACCGAGGTGACTGGCTGGATCGGCTGCTGCACCACAGGGCGCGGCTGCGGTGCCGGCGTAGAGACCGGAGTTACGGGAGCAGGAGGAGGCACAGGTTTAGGAGTAACAGGAGGAACCTGCACCCCTTCGATTGCCGCAAAAGCTTCTTGAGCATCTTGCGCGCTCCATCCGCCACCGGCTAAGGCTTTAATAATCTCTTCTCTTTGTACGCCTGCAGCACGCTGTGCGCGAACGTAGTTAAGAAGCTGAGGGTTTATCATATGTTTGCTGACCTGTTAAAAAGTATAGCACACTAACTTCCAATGTATTTTGCCTTATTCACAAGGTGCTGTTCATAGGTGGTGCTGTAGTACATATTTCCCTCACTATCCGACAAGTAATACACGTAATCAGTGGGGATAGGAGTCACTGCATCCAGTATAGCCTCAAGACCCGGGTTAGTAATCGGGCCCGGCGGCAGGCCCTTGTTGGTATAGGTGTTATAAGGAGAATCTGTTTTTAATTCAGCTTTCGTAATATTAAAGGTGTTTTTGCCAATAATGTACGGGAAGATTGCATCAACCTGGAGCAGCATGTCATTTTTAATGCGATTCCACAGAATTCCTGCGATCATCCGGCGGTCGCGCGAATTGTTAGCCTCTTTCTCGAGGAGTGAAGCCATTACCAGCACCTCTTCAAACGGTTTGCCGAACGCCGCCACCGCAAGAGCGACCTTGGTCTGGCTTACCTGCTTTCTAAAGTTGCTTTCCATCATCTGCACTACCAGTTTAGGGTCAGCTCCTGGGGAAATGTAGTATGTGTCCGGAAAGAGCCTCCCCTCTTTTTCTGCTGCAAGCTCATAAAAGGCATCTGCATCAAACGCAGGCACGTCTTTAAGCATCTGTGCAATGCCGTAAGAGCTCGTGCCTTCGGGAATGGTTATCTTTACAGGTTCTACGTCAAAGGCACCGTGTATCAAGCGTCGCGCTATGGTAAGAGCGCTCTGCGGATAAGGGAAATAGTACTCTCCTGCTATGACGTTCTGGTCGCCATACAATTTGACGATAACCTGAAACACAAATTTTGACCGGATGAATGATTTTTCTTTCAGGTCAGTGGCGATTTCGGCCACACTCTCCCCTTGCCCTATGCGCACGTACGAGTCTGGGAAGAACGTGCGCGGCGCTGCAAACAAGGCGCCGTACACTACAAACGCCGCCAGCACAGTCAAAAAGCCTGGCACTATCAACTTGCGCCTGCGCTTATAAAACCGCCCTACTATATCTGTAGCTATATATACGTTACGCATGCAATTTAATGAGGAAGTGACGGAATGTTGTGAGGAGCCTCGGCCACTTTGGCTGCCACACGGTTAAGGCCTGGAGTATCAACGCCCGTGTTCGGGAAGTGCCATATCGTGGCAAGCTCTTCTACGGACAGAAATTCTGGGTTCTGGTCATACGGTACGTAAAAGAATGCTCGGTTTTTAGAGTGGAAATAGTAC
>CAZXKI010000014.1:0-13892 GCA_964641145.1 uncultured Candidatus Saccharibacteria bacterium
GTTTAGCAAAGGCTTCTTTACCGGCGCCGGCTGGTATGAGTTGGAGTGTGTGCAGGATGTTGCTGAGGATCCAAAAGATATTCCAGAAGGCGGCGCACGACTAATCGGCACTTCGATCAGCGACCTTATCGAGGAGGTGGTTCCTGGCTCTACTGCGCCTGCCGTGGTGTATGAGCCCATAGTAACAAGAGATGGAGCGCTAGGTGGGTGTCAGGAGGGGACGACCTATGATCAGCGCAACAACACCTGTGTTAATGCTAAAGGCGAGCCTGTAGGGTCTCCTGTCGCTATTGATAATAGATTTGACTATGATCCTGGTATTGAAGCTCAGGCAGGGCAGGCATCGTCACTGTTGGCAAATACACTTAATTGTATGGCGGGCAGACTGCCAAGCAATGTGGGGCGTATCTCTTCAATCTCTGACAGGCAAATTGCAAACGGCAGTAAGACCTGGGCACAGTGTAGAGCAGGGGGGCAAGGTGTGGGCTGTGCACACGTGGTTAACTCATACCACTATGGGGGTGCAAGTTGCGGTGACCAATCCTATGCTGCCGACTTTGGCGATGAAGAAAACGCACTTTCTATTATTAAAGCCGCCGAGCTTTGCGGTGGCCGCGCCGCAGTACACAATGGCAACCATGTACACGTGAGTGTGGGCTCGTGTAGTTCGGCAGATGCCGGCGATTAGTGCAGATGGGGTGCTACAATAAAACCATGACAACGCTTCGCGCGTGGCTTCCTGTTTTGTTTACACTCGCACTCTTGGCCACTCCTATGTTTGCCAATGCGCAGATCGTGCCCGAGTGCGGCATTACTGACAAGAGCGATCCGCTGAGCGCAGTTGGATGCGACCTGTGCGACTTCGGCAAGCTCCTCCAAAACATCATCAACTTCATGATCGTGGGCGTGGCGGTACCACTCTCCGCACTCCTGTTTGCCTACGCAGGCTTTCTCTACGCAACCGGCGGCTCCAACCCTGGCCGCATTACTAAAGCCCACAAGATATTCAAGAACGTCCTGATCGGCTTCCTCATCGCCATATCTGGCTGGCTGGTCATCAACACCATCATGACCGTCGTGTTTAGCAAAGGCTTCTTTACCGGCGCCGGCTGGTATGAGTTGGAGTGTGTGCAGAAAATCAGCCGCGACCCCGGAGCAGGTGCGCGTCTTATCGGCACTTCGATCAGCGACCTTATCGAGGAAATAGTCCCTGGTTCTAAAGCTCCTGCGTATCAGGTTGAATACAATTGTCCGAGCGGATACACCTTTAGGCCTGACACCGGCGAGTGTTTTAGTGGGTTGACCGGAGCTACTGCGGAGCCTGTGGTGGCTGCTACGCCTATTACAGGAGAGGTCAGCGGAGGTATGTGTACTCCTAATCCGACGGCGTTTGGTAGCCGCGCTAACCTTATGTCTTGTATCTGTGGAGCCGAAAGTGCAGGAATAGTTAACCGTGAGAGCGGTGTGGATGTAATGCCAGATGGGCGTGCGTTCTCGTACGGTCTATATCAGATCAACCTCACGGCAAATGAAGTACGTTGTCCAGGGCAGTCCCCACTTCCTTGTCCAAGTGCTTTTAGTGGCAGGAATTACAGTGCTCGAGTGATAAACGAGCCGTTGTTTCAAGCATGTGTGGCCGCGGCTAAACGCCAAGACTGCAATACGGCAACGGCAGTGTTCCTGCTTAACGAAACCCCAAATGGTGCACGTAACTGGAGTACGTATAGTCAGTGTAATTAAGACCGTATAATAACCCTATAACTATGAGAGCTCTCACTATTATCAGCCTTGTTGTAACACTAGTAATCGCGCTTATTGGATTGGCGATATTATTCTTTGCGCTTAAACCTTCTTCAGTGGAGCCGACACCAGCGCCGGTGGGGCAGTACCCTGGCGGCTATCAAAACACCGTGCCTGTTACTGGCGGAGGAGGCACCATTACCACCGAACCTACATCCACTACCTCGCCGACAGGAGGTCAGTTCATCGTCCTTTCAAGCAGCAATGGGCAAATCACTACTAAAGATTTTCTCAAGGACTCTGCGGTGCAAAAAGACGAATATAACGAGGGGGTGTACTATCTGACTGGTAATAATCCGAAAGAGCCTAATTTCACTATTACGTATATCGAGAGCGACTCAAGCTTTACGATTTCGATCTTTAGCGAGCCAATCGGTGACCAGCGCCGGCTTGCCGAGCAAAAGCTGCTCACACAGTTGGGTATTAGCGAGCCCTTGGCGTGCCATCTGCGGTACGTGGTTTTGGTGCCTGCGAGCGTTAACCCGCTCTACGCGGGCAAGAACCTGGGCTTTAGCTTCTGCCCGGGGGCTACCCCTCTTTAAGATTGCGTTATAAGGCTTTCTCTGTTATAGTCCTTTCGTCATGTCACAGGATAGACTCATAAAGCTGCAGTGCACGAAGTGCAAGCGCATTAACTATTGGAGCTCCAAAAACAAGAAAAAAGTGGAGCGCAAAATAGAGCTTAAAAAGTTCTGCAAATGGTGCCGGGCCTCTACCGTGCACAAGGAGGCAAAAAAGTAGTTTTTTAGCTATACTTTGCCCACGGGCGATTAGTTAAGTGGTATAACGACGGTCTCCAAAACCGTAGTTGGGGGTTCGATTCCCTCATCGCCCGCAAAAACGTAAGTTTTTCCCGAGGGAATCGAAGGCCGGAGCCGCATTGGCGGCGAGGCGGGGTCGCGCAAATTTCCAGCAGGAAATTATGTGTGACCGATTCCCTCATCGCCCGCAACCCGCAGCTTGTATCTAAGAGTATCCAGCTAATAGGATATTCCTATTCATCGTGGTACGGTGGCACTAACGTGGCTACCCAGAAACATAGTTTAAGCCGCCGCGCGTTCCGCTCTACGCGCTCATTTTTGAGGCTGTTTAAATCTGAGGAGGTGGCAGTCCCCGTGCCTTCACAGCGCAGGATGCGCGTGGCGTTTATTCATAATGAGAAAAAGCTGCACACCGGCGCGCATCAGATCAACGACCTTATGTCGAATGCGCTGTCTAAAAAGGGTGTTGCTGTGCGCCATTTTTACCCCCGCGTCCAGCTGGCAAATACGCCTCTGCACTTAAAGGGTATCGCTAACATTCTCTATTTCTTTTCACTGCTAGAGTACAAGGACAAGATTCTTGAGCATGACATCATTCAAGGTACTACGTACACGCCTCTACCATTTACTTCTTTTTCGGTGCCGATCGTGTGCCACTTTGGTTCTACCACTCGAGGATTCCTTGATTCCACACCTGCGACCGCAGACCTTCCTGCGCCTCAGCGGGCTATGTTTAAGGCGCTCTTTCGCGACGGCATCATACCCGAGCTTGATTTTAAATCTCTCCGGCCGATCCAGGATATTGCCGACATCGAAGAGGTGACCGCGTTGCGTGCGAGTGCCTGCATTGCCACCTCAGAAAAAGTAAAACAGGAGCTCGTGCGCGCTGGGGTGTTGCGAGAGAATATTTATGTCATTCATAACGCGATAGAGGACTATTGGTTTGAGAAGCAGCGTGACATGCCGATCAAAGATCCTCATTTGGTATACCTTGGCCGCATAGGGAGCGATGTGTTTACGCTCAAGCTTAAAGGTCTTGGCCGGCTCGTAAGTATTTACCAGGCGTTTCCCGAGATGGCGAAGACCACTATCTGCATGACCGCGAACCGCCCCTTGAAAGAGTGGCTGAAGGTTGCCTTTCCTAATCACCACATGTTTGTAAACTTGCGGAAGGATTACATACCTGGAGCCTTGGCTTCGCTGCGCGGTAGTATTCTTGTGCTACCGTCTCGCTACGAAGGTTTTTCCCTGTCTTTGATCGAGGGCATGTCACAAGGTCTCGTGCCGGTCACTTTTCGTGTCGGGGTGGCGCCAGAGATAATCCGCAATGGAAAAAACGGCTTTTTAGTGTCGAGCGAAAAAGAGGCAATACTGCGCATACGCGAGCTTGTCGCCAACCCAGAGAAGCGTTTAAAAATGGCCGAAGCTGCCAAAGAGACTGCTCAGCAGTTTCGCAGTTCGCGCATTGCCGAAGAGCTGATTGATGTCTATACCAAGATAAAGCAGAAGAGAAAAAAGAAATCTTCTGAATCAGGCCGCGCTCAATAGGGTGGGCCCCTTTAGCTTAAAAAATTTTTAGCTCGTTTGAGCGCCTCTGCTTTGTTGGTGACCCAGTGTATGTCTTTGTTGCGTTTAAACCACTTGTACTGACGTTTGGCATATTTGTTGATCTCGCGTTCAAGCTGCTCCAAGAATTCTTCTTTGGTTATTTTGTTTTGGAGTAGACGGGCAAGGTAGCGATATTCAAGACCGAGCTCCTCCATGCGCTTATAGCTTAATCCTGCAGCATGTAAGTCTTTTGCTTCTGTAACCATGCCTTGCTTCATGCGGGTAAGAAGGCGTTTGTGAATATTCTTTTTAAGTACTTCTGGGGCAGGATTAATGCCAAGCCAGAGCGCTTCATATGCTGGCGCAGCCAAACTACCCGAAGCGAGTGTAGGACTTGGCCTAGCGGCCCGGAGCGCACGAGTGCGGGTAGTTTGGCGAAGTTTATATGTTGCTATTTCAAGTGCTCGTATAAGCCTACGTTTGTGGCGTGGCTCTATCGTTGTCGCGCGTGCCGGGTCAGCCTTTGTGAGCATATCAAAGAGTTCCTCAACACTCTTCTTTTCTAACTTGGCACGGAGCGCTGGGTTGGGCGGCACGTCGGGGAGTGTTATGCGCCCAAGCAGGGTGTCTATGTAAAACCCGGTGCCGCCCACAACAATCGGCATCTCAATCTTCTTCATTACTTTGGCAGCCTGTTTTACAAAGTCGTCCGCATTGAACTGTTTTTTAGGAGACGCGACGTCGAGTAGGTGGTGGGGAACACCAGCCATTTCTTTTTTAGTCACTTTACCGGTGCCAATGTTGAGTCCTTTGTATACCTGGCGGCTGTCTGCAGAAACAACTTCGCCTCCTACCTTTTGGGCAAGATAAACACCCAGGGAGCTTTTCCCCGAGGCAGTTGGGCCCACAATGGCTATGACTTTTTGCTTATGCACAGCTTTCTTGTATCGCGGATAGATAAAAAAGAAAAGCCGGCAGCTCCGAAGAACTGCCGGCCCCCATGCCCCGCCGCGGGTTAGGCGGCGAGGTATTTGCAAACGATCTGGCCGTCTGTGATCGAAATCTTGCTGGCTTCGAAGAGCTTGTTCACGATCCCTTTCAGCGTCATCAGATTAGAGAGACGGATGCCGCGCTTATCGAGATCGTCCTTGCCCCCTTGTTCGCGGTCGACCAGCACAAGAACATCTGTGACCTCGAACCCTGCGCTCTCGAGTGCTTCGATGCCTTCGAGCTTGCTCAAGGCGCGGGTGATTAGGTCGTCGATCACGAGCACTTTATCGCCCTTGATTGCACCTCCTGCTTCGAGCACTCCTTCGATCCGGCGGCTTCCATCAGCCGTTTCGGTCTTGCCAAGAATGATGTTGGGAACCATTTGGCCGTCATCGTAGAGGGCCTGCCAAAAAGCCTTGGCAAGCGGGGTTCCGGCATTCGGTAGTCCGCAGATTGCATCGAATTCCAACCCCAAGCCCTTGGCATGTATCCAGAGCATGCGGCCGATCTCGCTCACGAGTTCAGCTGTCAGTGGTCCCGGCTTCGGGTTCTCGGGCGTTCGCAGATTGAGATAGATCGGCGAAAGAGGGGTCGTCGGGTTCGTGTCGTGATGCTTCAGTTTGAAGCCCACTTGCGTGTCGATTTTGACTGCGCCGCAATCAAACAGCTGGGTGATGAGGCTGGTCATCAGTCAGTCCTCCGGTTAAAGGTTCAGTGCCAAAAACACCCTACCATGGGGTAGGAGAATGTAAACGATTTGTGCCGGAGGTGGGACTCGAACCCACACCCCTTGCGGGACACGATTTTGAGTCGTGCGCGGCTGCCATTACGCCACTCCGGCTTGTTTGTATATAGAATCTAAAAACTCTCTGCCTACACCGCTCTTGAGATACTTCTCACGTTTTCTAGCTTCTATTCTGGTACTATACTCTTCAGCACGTATTAATTCTACAGGCAAGAAACGTTTAGTGGTTTTATTTTGACCGCCGACATGTTCCCGCATTCTGCGCTTCACATCGTTTGTCATTCCCACATAACGAAATTTAACAGAGGTACTCCTTAATACATATACGGTGTACATGTTATATGGCGGCTGCCACCTGCCCGCCGGCAGGCGGGTTACGCCACTCCGGCTTGTCGATCCATGTTAGAATATCGCCTATGGCCGGCTTTTACAACAACTCAATTTTCTGGGTAGAGGTAGATAAAATTAAACCTAACCCCTTTCAGCCTCGCAAAGAGTTCGACGAAGACAAGCTCAACGACCTCGCAAAGTCGATTCGTCAGTACGGTGTCCTGCAGCCCCTAACCGTTAACCGCAAAGAAGTAGAGAAAGCCGACGGCGGTATCGCAGCAGAGTACGAACTCGTGGCAGGGGAGCGCCGTTTGCGCGCCTCTAAGATCGCCGGGGTCGCTATGGTGCCGGTTCTTATCCGCGAGCACGAGGACGACGACAAAACCAAGCTCGAGCTTGCGATTATTGAGAACCTCCAGCGCGAGGATCTTAACCCTATGGACCGCGCCATTGCGTTTAACAAGCTCCATACCGACTTTGGCTTTAAACACACGCAGATTGCGGAGAAGATAGGCAAAAGCCGAGAATATGTGGCTAACACGGTACGCCTTTTGGGTTTGCCGCAGGAGATGCAGCAGGCTTTAATAGACGGCAAAATTTCAGAAGGCCATACGCGCCCGCTCCTCATGCTCACCGACCGCCCTGCAGAGCAGTCGACCCTCTTTAAAGAGATTATGCTCAAGCGCTTAACGGTCCGCGATGCAGAAAATATCGCACGCCGCATAGCGACCGAGCGCGTACGCAAAAAGGAATACCTATTTTCTACTGATGTGCTTGAGATGGAGCGTGAACTTGCAGCTGCCTTGGGTACGCGTGTAGCGATAGAGCCTAAAGAAAAAGGCGGCAAGCTCTCGATCGACTATATGACCGAAGAAGATCTGCGCGCTTTGTTTGCAGCACTTAATTCGCGAGTGCATCCTGCACAGAATCTCACTTCACAGGAGTCCTCGGGTCTCCAAGCTTCGCAAGGCCAGACTTCTGCTCAAGATGTTCAGTCTTCGTTAGATGAGGTGGCTATAGATGACCGTTCCGCAGAAGAAAAAAAGCACGACGAAAACTCTTTCAATCCCAGCAGTTTCTCGCTATAATCTCCTCGCATGAAGAAATTTTACTTTGTTCGCCACGGCGAAAGTGAGTCTAACGCGGGCGGCAAAAGAGGGGGCGCAGAAACTCCCCTTACTGAAAAAGGGTACCAGCAGGCTGCGGCTATTGCTGAGCGCGCGGTTAAGCTTCCGATTGAAATTATAATTGCGAGCACCATGCTTCGCGCCCGAGAGACTGCGCGGCTCATTGGAGAAAGGACAGGAAAAGAAATCATTACTACCGATCTAACGGTTGAGCGCCGCATGCCCTCAGAGTTTATGGGTTTGCTCAAAGATGACCCTGAGGCAGTGCGTATGTCAAAGCATATGTGGGATCACTTCCAGCAGCCTGGGTTTCGCTTTAGCGACGAAGAGAACTTTGATGACATGAAAGAGCGCGCACTTCAGGCGTTCGAGTTCTTGGTCTCCCGGCCAGAGAACGAAGTTATGGTGGTGACCCACTGGTTTTTTACCTGGGCAGCGCTTGGGGTTGCTATTTTCGGCAAGGATCTTACTGCGTACGAGTTCCAATCGCTTGCGCAGACGTTTGACCCTCTTCGCAACACCAGCATAACTATCTTTTCTCACGACGAAGGCCGCCAACACCCATGGCATCTCGAGATCTGGAACGACCACGCACACTTGGCTGATTAGCCTTTTTTCTCCTGCGCTTCGAGTGCGTTCCTGATATGCCGGCGCGCCATAGTGGTCTTGGCAAAGTCGAGCCATTTTTGGGTCGGACGTGATGATTTTCTCGTCTCTATTTCAACAATATCTCCGTTATGGAGCACCGTGTTTAGCGGCACCATTTTGCCGTTTACTTTAGCGCCAAACACGTGGTCGCCAAGCTCCGAGTGTATCGCGTAGGCGAAGTCGATAGGTGAGGCCTGGGTGGGCAGGTCTACTACGTCGCCTCGTGGCGTAAAGACGAACACGCGGTGTGTAAAGAGGTCCGTTTTAAGCACAGTGTCAAAGTCCGGGTCTTCTTCTTCATGCTCGCTTAGGTTTTGCACCCACTCTGGTGTGCCAGGTTTTCCATAGCGGGGAGTGCCTTTTGTTTCTGTAGGTGCCGCCGCTTTGCGTCGGCCAAACCCTGGGATAAGGCTGCGGATCCAGTCAAAGCTCGAGCCTCGGCCCGCTGCGCCCCCGGCATGCTCTTTGTAGGTTACATGCGCGGCGATACCGTACATCGACTCGCGATGCATGTCCTTGGTGCGGATCTGGATTTCTACAATGCCGCCATCGCCGCTAAACACGGTCGTATGCAAGCCCTGGTAGCCGTTTGGCTTGGGGAAGGCGATGTAGTCTTTAATTTTGCCCACCAAGGGCTGCCATAAGTTGTGCACGAGGCCGAGCACTCGGTAACAGGTCGCCACATCTTCCACCACAATGCGTATCGCGGCAATGTCGTACACTTTGCTGACATCACCCTCTTTGCGTTTGAGTTTTTGCCAGAGGCTCCACAAACCCTTAACACGAAAGTCGCTCTCAAATTTGGTAATCCCTTCCTTGGCAAATTCTTTTTTAAGCATGCGGATCATATCCTCAAGACGCTCTTGGGTTTCCTGAGTTTTTTCGGTCAAAAGCCGCTGGGCATTTTGAAACTCTTCCGGATAGGCGTATTGGAAGGCTAGGTCCTCAAGCTCTTTACGCACAACGCCCATACCCAAGCGGTGAGCAATAGCGGCATAAATTTCGAGCGTCTCAAGTGCGATGCGTTTCTGCTTCTCTGGCTTTACGTACTCAAGCGTGCGCATGTTGTGCAGGCGGTCCATCAGTTTAATGATCAAAACACGTGTATCCTTGCTGGTTGCGACAAGCAATTTGCGCAGCGACTCACGGTGCCGTTCAGTGCCGCGATATTTGAGATGACCGAGCTTAGTAACACCCTCAACCAAAAACAAAATTTCTTTACCAAACTCGCGCTCAATAGTGGCTGGTTCTACGCCGGTGTCTTCAATCGTGTCGTGCAACAAACCCGCCGAAATAGTCTTGGGCCCCATGCCGATCTCAGCAAGACTCTTTGCAACACGGCTCAGGTGCTCCATATACGGCTCACCAGAGAAGCGTTTTTGCTCTTTGTGCGCTTCGGCAGCAAAGTTGTACGCCCGATCTATAAGCGCCTTCTCCTCCTCGCGTGGGGGAGTGCTCATCGCCTCGATAATCTCTTTGGCGGTTACCATGAGATCAGTCTACTCTTTTTTTGATTTTCTCGCGAAGCCGCGTTTTTTCTTTTCTTCTTTCAAAATTTCGAGGGCGCGGGGGAGTTCAATCGCATACACATCGTCTGTTTTAAGCGAGCGGAAGTCAGGCTTTGGCTTGGTGTTGTGGGCGATGTAGGGGCCAAAGCGTCCTATATTGGCAATAATATCCGCGCCGGTTTCCGGGTGTGTTCCCAGGGTTTTTGGCAGCGCCAAATATTTAAGCGCTTCTTCAAGTGTTACTTCTGTCGGCTCTTTGCCTTTAGGGAGCGAGGCGCGGCGGGGTTTGTCTTTGCCTTTTTTCCCCTTTATCACTTCACCCACCTGCACGTAGGGGCCAAAGCGTCCGCTCAATACAAAGATAGGCTGGCCGGTTTCCGGATAATCGCCGATATACTTAGGCGGCTCGTTAGAAATTATTTCGCCCGTTTCCGTGCGAGAGCCCGTGCACTCGGGGAAGTTGCTGCAGGACATAAACTTGCCCTGTCGTGAGAGCTTAAACACCATCGGTTTGCCGCAGATCGGGCAGGGGAACTCTTTCGGCGCTTCGCCAAGGTCGGTAATCTTGCCAGCCTCTTTATCTTTTTTCTTTACTTCCGCAATAAACGGTTTATAAAAGTCGCTCAACGTCTTTGCATATTCGCGTTTACCTTCGGCGATCTCGTCGAGCTCGTCTTCCATCTCTGCAGTAAAGGTGTCGCTAATGTACGTAGGAAAGTTTTCTTCGAGGAAGCTTGATACCACATCGCCGGTGTCGGTAGGTGTGAGGGTGCGACCTTCTTTCGTTACGTAGCCGCGGTCTGCAAGCGTTTTCATAATGCTTGCGTAGGTAGAGGGGCGGCCAATGCCACGTTTCTCAAGCTCTTTAATCAGGCCTGCTTCGCTGTAGCGCTGAGGTGGGGTGGTTTGTTTCTCTTCTGCAGATACACTCTTAACATCAAGTTCGTCGCCGCTCGTTACCTTTGGCAGCTCAACATCCTCGCCGCGTGCAGCCGGGTCGCCCTTAAGCCAGCCGTCAAAGACCACTTGCGAGCCGTTCGCTGCAAACTGCGGCACCTGCCTGCCGGCAGGCAGGTCTTTTTGTCCTGGAACTTCTGCCAGGATTTTAGTCTTAAGCAGTTTTGCATCTGCCATCTGGCTTGATACGGCGCGGCGCCAGATAAGTTCGTACAGCTTTTTCTGTTCCGGAGTAGTGCCCGCAGACTCTTTTTCTACATGAGTAGGGCGGATGGCCTCGTGCGCCTCTTGTGCGCCTTTAGACTTGGCGGCATAGGTGTGCGGCTGTACATACTCTTTGCCAAACTTCTTTTCTACCTGTGCCAAGATGGCAGTCTGTGCCTGCTTGGCCAGGTTGGGAGAGTCGGTGCGCATGTAGGTAATATGTCCAGCTTCGTAGAGCTTCTGCGCAATGCGCATGGTGTTCGACGGCGAGAAGCCAAGTCGGGTAGAGGCCGCTTGCTGGAGCGTCGAGGTGGTAAAGGGCGCCTTAGGGACGCGCTTCATTTCGCTCTCGTTAACCTCGGCTACCGTGAGCCCGTCTTTTTTAACCGCCTCTATAATATGGTCGGCCTCATCTTTTTTACGAGGCTCCTCCGTGCAGGTAAGCGCAAGGGCGTCTTTCTTTGGTGTGGTGGTATCGGCGGTAATGACATAGTAGGTTTCTGGCACAAAGGCGCGGATCTCGCGCTCGCGCTCCATAAGGATGCGTAGTGCCGGGGATTGCACGCGACCGGCCGAGAGGCCGTAGCGCACCTTCTTCCAGATAAGGCCCGAGAGGTCATAGCCCACCAGGCGGTCGAGGACACGGCGCGCCTCTTGGGCGTAGCGCAGGTGTTCGTCGATGCTGCGAGGGTTTTTAAGCGCCTCGGCAATGGCTTCTTTGGTGATCTCGTTAAAGACAATACGCTCCGGTTTTTTTAGTTTGAGCTCTTCTTTAATATGCCACGCGATAGCTTCGCCTTCGCGGTCGGGGTCGGTTGCCAATATCACCTCGTCGGCTTTTTTGGCGAGCCGGCTCAGCTCTTCAAGCACCGGCTCTTTGCCCGCAACCACTTCGTAGTGGGGGACAAATCCTTTCTCTATATCAATCGCCTTCTTGTTGCTCTTGGGGAGGTCGCGCACATGGCCCACTGATGCGCGCACTACAAAGTCGGCCGATTCATCAATATCGGAGAGATATTTCTCAATGGTTTTTGCCTTAGCGGGCGACTCAACGATAACTAGCTTCATATAAGCTCTACACTAATACACTACAAACATACGGTATGTAAAGCATAGCATTAAAAAGAAATGGCCCCGCCTCCCAAAGTTGGAAGCGGGGCACAAGGCTCAGAACGAGGTTCAGTAGATGCGCGAAGAGCGCTCACGCTGACGCTGGCTGACCGGCTGGTAGGCGAGCCGCGAGTGGTACTCGCAGTACGGAAGGTTCCTGTATTGGCGATGCCCGCAGAAGTGGAAGCCTCGTGCTCCTGGGTCGCCGATCGGCCACTTGCACATCTCCTCGTTCAGCGCGAGCAGGGAAACATTGAGGCTGATCGGCACCACCAGGTCTTCGATCGGTACAGGTTTCGGCACTCGCTCGAGTACTGGCAGAGTCTGGATCTGAAGATTGCTTGGCGCCAGAACAGGCTTCAGGCTATTGCCGACCGGCGTATGTCGCTGGGGCACAGGAGGCGCCGAAGGCCGTGTCTTGCGTGGCCGGGGTCGAACAGAAGCAGGTTTGGCGCGCCCGGTTAAATTGAGCCTGTGCACTTTGCCGATCACGCTGTTACGGGTCACGCCGCCGAGTTGCGAGGCGATCTGGCTTGCCGACAGCCCGTCTTTCCACAGGCGTTTCAGTATTTCTACGCGTTCGTCTGTCCAGTCCATGACGCCCTCCGTTAGGTTACTCGCAAGTTCAGTCTGACCCAACCTTACACCTGCAGGGTATCTCTGCCAACCTGTGGATTATGTTGAACTCTCGTTAGATACACTCGATTTTTCCTAAGCGTTCTGCTATAAGTCCGCGTATTAACAGTGATGAAAGCGCGATATTTGCTTCTTGTGCCGAGAGTTCAGTGCGTTCTAACAACTCGTCTTTTACACACGGGTTAGTCAGAGCTTCTAAAATCGCTACTTCTATTGCTGTAAGGTCGGTTGGCAGAGTTTTTTGTTCGGGTGCGGCTTTAAGACCAAGCGCTTCTAGTACATCTTCGGCACTGCGCACCAAGGTGGCGCCCTCCCGCAAGAGAGTATTCACGCCCTTGCCCGTCTCTCGCCCCAGTTCGTGGGGAATACCCAAGACTTCCCGGTTGTAGTCGAGTGCCAAGCGCGCGGTTATAAGGGTGCCTGATTTTTCTCCCGCTTCTATTATTAAGGTTACTTTGCTCATGCCGGCCATAATGCGGTTGCGCGCGGGGAAGTCGTGTATATGCGCCTTCCACGGACCCTTCTGTTCGCTTAAGAGCGCTCCGCCCCGTGCCAGAATTCGTTTTGCGAGCGCGCGGTTGCTCGAGGGGTAAATGCTCGCATCGTCGGTAGAGGAGGGTAGGACTGCAATAGTAGGCAGTCCTACATCAAGGGCCGTCGTGTGTGCTTGAGAATCTATGCCGAGCGCCAGGCCAGACACTATGACGACAGGGTAGCGCGAAAGACCGCTAAGTAAAGAGGCGCACATCCGGCGGCCGTACGGGGTGGTGGCGCGCGAGCCGACCACGCAGAGCATTAGGTAGTCACGCGGCGGGAGCTCACCGCGCATAAAGAGGTATGTGGGCATCTGCGGTATCTCGCGCAAAAGCTCCGGAAAGTCCCTTTTGGTGAGTTGTCTGATGGGGAATTGCATTGTATGCTTCTGATATCTTTATATAGTATATGCTCGATATTGGGTTTATCCGCGACAACAAGGAGCTTGTTCAAGAAGCGATAAAGAATAAAAATCGCGGCGATATTGACCTTAACCGCATTTTAAAGCTTTCTGAAACCCGCAAAGAGCTTGCCGGCAAGATTTCTGAGACCAATCAGGCACGTAACGAGGCTGCCAAGAACCGCGACGCGGAAGCAGGCAAGACACACAAGGCCATTTTGAAGGAGCTGGAGGAAAAGTATGCGGCGCTCGAAAAAGAGCTTGTGTCTCTTTTAATACAAATTCCCAACATCCCTTCTGCAGACACGCCGGTTGGGCCGGACGAAAGCGGCAACAAAGTGCTTCGTCAGTGGGGCGAGAAGCCGCAGTTTGACTTTGAACCCAAGGCACATTGGGACATTGGCAAAGAGCTTGGCATTGTCGACTCTGAAAAAGCGGGGGAAGTTTCTGGCGCGCGGTTTACTTACTTAAAGGGTGACTTGGCGTTGATGCAGTTTGCTCTCATGCAGTGGACTATGAGCGTCCTTACTTCTCGCGAAAAGCTAGAGAAGGTCGCGCAGGAGGCTAATCTCTCAGTTGATGCGAAGCCGTTTG
>CAZXKI010000015.1:0-13866 GCA_964641145.1 uncultured Candidatus Saccharibacteria bacterium
CCAGGGCTCCAAGTTCGGGTGGCACTACGCTTGGAAGCGGCTCTAGTCTTATCGCTTTTGATGAAAGTCTTACTACATTGAATCCTTCCACTACGTATTATTACTGCGCAATGTCTTCCAACGCAGGGGGTACTGCGTATGGAGCTGTTCGCTTTTTCACCACCTCGGCTCCGCCACAATGCAACGATGGCATAGATAACGACGGTGACGGTCTTGTCGATGCTGCAGACATTGGCTGTACGAGCACAGGTGATACTAGCGAGACAGATAATCCGACGGTTACCGAGCTAACGTCGAGCTCTTTGCGAGTTCGGGCAGGAACAGATGTGACCATTAGCTGGGAAGGAACAGAATTACCTCCTACCTGCACGTTAAACAGTAATCCCGCAGTCAATGACCCAGATGGAGGCAATGATACTCCTCGCACAGTGGCCTCAACCCCCACAGGAAACTCCGGAGTGCTGGTGGGGCCGATTGAGCAGGCCACCATACTCACTTTGACGTGTGGCAGTAGTACTATTGCACAAAAAAATATCACTATAGTGCCTACGGTAGAGGAAATCTAAAGACAATTTACATTACAGGCTGCTACTGTGGAAAAGACCGGAAATCTCTGTATTTAGTAGTACCATTACCTTGTTGAAGGGCACATTATCATTTGGTATGAAGATGCGAAATATAGTAATTGTGGTTCTTGTTGTGCTGGCTGGCGGTGTTGCGGTCTTGATGCTGCAACCATATTTTTTTGACCGTGAGCCGGTAGATTACGATTTGCGCCTTTCTTCTATTGAAGCAGGGCAAGCTATTACGTCACCGGTTGAGGTTACAGGATATGCACACAGAAACTGGTTTTATAAAAACACATTCCCTGTGCAAGTTCGTAACGACCGTGATGATATTATTGGCCAAGGGGTCGCTACAGCCGTTAAGGCTGACACCTCGACCGAAGACGGGTTCCTTCCTTTTTCAGCAACTATCGAGTTTGAGGCAGTACCAGGCACCCAAGGTACCTTGGTGCTTATGAGAAGCAATCCGGAGAATAAACACAATAATTACACAACTATTGTGCCAGTACGATTTTAATTTAAAGGCATGAAAATCTTAAAGAAGTTAACTCTCCAGCATCTTACACACAAACAATTGCATTCCCTTGCCTTGTTAAGTGGAGGAGTTGCACTTCTGATAGTTATTGCGGTGTTTATGAGCGGGGGCGGACCTTTTGCCCTTAATGCATCGGTATTTAAGTACACCCAACTCAACCCCTCAACGATGGGTGCAGGTATGTCATGGGCCGTACAGTACGCTGGCATGAAGTCGTGGACAGACGCCAACGGCGATGGGGCGGCACAAAATGCAGACACTTCAAGTAACGGCTGGCCTGCTCCAAGGGGGTGCATGATCAATATCAACGATAGTGAAGATGTTTGTGTGATTAAAGATTCAACCAGCGACTGGCGTGTGTTTGGCGTATTTTCTATTTACGAAGGTGGCAATGCAAGTAATGGGAAGAGGGCTTTCTTTAGGGGTCAAACGAGTAAAAACCGTTACAATACAGAAAACTGGAACAGTACTTGGTCTGCTTCTAAAAATGAACCCTCTGGCTCACTTACGATAGACACTAACGATACTATAAATATTCAGTGGGTATGCCAGAACAACCAAATCAACTACTTCATGGACGAGTGCGGTCTGGGAGGTGTAAAAATGTGCCAAGCAACCCGTGCAGGCCATACCAGAGACGTAAATCCTGACCCTATTCAACTCTTTAACGGAGCAGAGGGAGAACATTTCGGCACAGGAGGTTCTCGTGAAGGAAATGTTTCAGAAATTCCTGCCTACGGCACTACCGATTATCGCTTGCGCTGCCTCTCCAACTCTTCATCGGAAGGTCCGTGGTTGAGTATCTCGGTATATAATCCACCGCCGACAGTTAGCATAGCGGCAACTGATAGTGCGGCTGGTGAACCTTCGTCTACAGGCAGCTATACCCTTACCCGCACCGGCGGGACGGGTAAGGCGCTCAACAATGTTGCATTTTCTGTGAGCGGTACTGCGACCCGCAATACTGATTACTCACTATCTTCTGGTACTGGCAGCACGATAAACTTTGGAGTAGGGGTCAGTTCAGTGGTCGTAACTCTAACACCTATAAATGACAGTGCGGTAGAAAGTAACGAGACGGCCACGATCACCCTTGTTGACGGGACTGAGTACAATCTTGGTACAGCATCTGCATCAATAAATATATCTGACGATGAAGTGCCGTCCGTATCGTTTACCGCAAGCACAGCAAGCGTAACTGAAGGTGGTGCAGCGCTTACGTTCACGGTGCGCAGGTCTGCCGCTACAGCAGCGACGCTTCCGGTCACCATAGCTCGCTCTGGTACCGCAACGTATGCCAGTGACTATACTACTTCAGCAGGAGCAACCACACCGTTTACAGTCACTATTCCGGCCAATGCGACTGACGCTACATTTACGTTAACGAACGTAAACAACACGGCTGCGGAAAATACCGAAACTGCAATATTTACTATTTCTGACACTGCGTCGTATAACGTAGGTGCCACCCCAACTCTTACCGCAAGTATCATAGATAATGATCCTCCCGCGGTAACTATCGCGCCCATCTCGCCGAGTGCGACCGAGGGCGTTGGCACCACCTTTACCGTAACGCGCTCAACCATTTCGTCTGCAGCACTCCCGGTTACTATCACCCGTTCGGGTACCGCTACCTATACGAGTGATTACACGCTCTCGACGGGTGCTACGACACCATTTACTGTCACTATTCCGGCTAATGATGCGGATATTACGTTTACACTGAGCACGGTCGATGACACTACGAACGAAGATAACGAAACAGTCATCTTGGCTGTTACAGATGGGGCCAATTATAACCTTGGTACTACGCCGACAGCCACTGCTTCCATAGTCGACAACGACACAGCCTCCGTAGCCTTTACTGCAGCCACTGCAAGTGTGACCGAAGGTGGTGCAGCGCTCACGTTTACCGTCAGACGTTCCTCGGCAATATCAACTCCGCTCACGGTTTCGATTGGTCGCACAGGTACCGCCACATACAGTAACGACTACACACTCTCATCAGGCTCGGCAAATCCATTTAGCGTTACTATTGCAGCCAACCAAACTGACGCTACCTTTACGTTAAGCAACGTAAACGATACTGCGGACGAGCCTAACGAAACTGCAATTCTTACTATTGCAGACAGCGCGAGCTACAACCCAGGCACTACGCCCGCCGTCACTGCAACGATTGTAGATAATGATGAGCCGATATGTAACAACGGCATTGATGATGACGGAGACGGGTTGGTAGACTTGGCGGACCCAGGTTGTCCTACTTCAAGTGATACGAGCGAGAATAACATCTTCATCTGTGCCAATGGTAGTGATGACGATGGGGATGGACTCACTGACTCTGCAGACCCTGGATGCAGTGGAAGTCCTACCGACAACAGTGAGTTAAACCCAGGTATATCAAACTTCGGGGCTAATCCAGCTCGTGTTCAGAAAAATGACCCTACTACTCTGCAGTGGACCATTACTAACTTCGAAGCAGATGCCTGTACGATAACTTCTAACCCTTCAGGATTTAGTTATGCTATCGCCACACCGACACAGCCGGGGAGCGGCCTCTCCACAAGTCCGTTCACAATTTCAAAGACAACGGTCTTCACCCTTTCCTGTGGCGCCAGCGGCTCTCAGCAGAAAACCGTTACTGTCGTGCCAAACGTAACAGAAATCTAAGATGTACATCCTACAGTAATATGGTCCGCGTTGGTATAAATGGCTTTGGGCGTATCGGCCGCGCATTCTTCCGCGCTGCGTGGGGCAATCCAGATATTGAGATAGTGGGTGTTAATGACCTTGGCGATGCACAGAATCTTGCGTACTTGCTTAGATACGACACGGTATATAAGAACCTTCCTGTTGACGTAACTGCAGGAAACGGCCAGCTCATAGTGGGTGGCAAGCAAATGTACTTTGGGAGCGAGAAGGACCCAACGAAGCTTCCCTGGGGTTCTTTGAGTGTTGATGTTGCAGTGGAGTCCACCGGTGTTTTCGAAAGTTATGAGAAGGCAAGTGCCCACTTAACCGCTGGGGCTAAGCGGGTTGTTATTACCGCGCCTGTTAAGGAAGATTCGCCTCAGGGCGCGACTGTCTTAGTGGGAGTAAACGAAGAAAAACTTTCCACCTGTCAGATTTCTTCCAATGCCTCATGTACTACCAATGCAGGCTCACCTCTCATTGCGATCTTAGACGAAACAATAGGTATTGAGCGCGCACTATTAAATACGGTGCACTCCTACACCGCAACTCAATCTATTGTTGACGGTCCGGTAAAGGGTAGCGACTACCGCCGCGGCAGGGCCGCCGCACAGAATATTGTCCCGTCTTCGACCGGTGCAGCTATAGCGGTAACTAAGGCTTACGAAAGTTTGGCGGGTAAATTTGATGGGATTTCTATCCGAGTGCCCACGCCTGCAGGTTCTATTGTGGATATAACCTTTATCGCAAAAAAAGAGACGACAGCAGAAGAGGTGAATGCCATTTTGACTGAGGCAGCACATACTGAGCGCTGGAAGGGTATCTTTGCCGTAACAAAAGAGCAGCTGGTCTCTAGCGATATTGTGGGCACCAAAGAAGCTTCCATTGCCGACCTGGCCATGACACGAGTCACCGGTAATTTGGTAAAGGTGATGGCTTGGTATGACAACGAAATGGGGTATGCCAATACGTTGGTGCGTCACGTAAAGACAGCAGGTGCGCAGGTATAATTATAAGTAAGAATTTTTTATGAAGAGAAAGAAAGTTAACCCAAAGAAATTATCTAAGCGCATGGTAACCCTCTCGGTGGTGGGGGCATTATGTGCTGCTCTTTTGATCTTGGGTATTAAGACTATCGATTTTGCATCGGCGGAAGGATTTTTCTCTAGACTTACGGCTGCGGCCGGCGACGCTGCCACCTGGAGAAGCAAGCTATATCCTGAAAACTGGCAGCCAGCTTCTCCCAACAAAGAGGGTCTGTTTTTGCATGACTTTTCTTATGCCGGTTACATGCATGGCGAAGATAAGGTGCCGAACAATCCTCCCGGAGCTGTCTACGATGTAACCAAGATTGCTTACAACGCTGACAAGAAAGGGGAAAAAGATTCAACTAAAGCCATACAAAAAGCTATAGACGACGCAGAGGCTGCGGGCGGCGGTATTGTGTACCTGCCTGCCGGCACCTACAAGATCAGTGTGCAGGATGAGAAGGATAAAGAGATTCTCCGAATACAAGAAAGCGGTGTAGTTTTGCGCGGCGATGGCCCTGGCAAGACCTTTCTCTTCAATAAGACGACCAATATGCGTGAGAAGGCTGTCATTCGCATACAGCCGGATACAAATGGGATTGTTGAAGAAAGGCCTGAAAAAACGTCACGCATAACCAAAAACTATAAGCTCCCTACAACCGAACTTGCAGTGGCGGAAGCATCAAAGTTTAAGGTAGGAGATTGGGTTGCCGTGTCAAATAGCCTCACCCAGTCGCGACTTAAAGAGATGAAAATGGATAAATTGTGGACTCCGAAAGACACATGGCAAGTGCATGCCCGCAAGGTTGTTGGGGTGGATACGGCAAAAAACACTATTACTATAGACATTCCAACTCGCTACGAGATTCGTACGGACGAAAATCCACGTGTGTTTGTAATTAGAAAGCCAATAGAAGGGGTTGGTATTGAGAGGTTGTCGTTTGGCAATGAAAAGAATCCAAAAAGTGGCTGGGAGTTTGATGACTTTCAGAACAAAAACACTGGTGCGTATCAGGTAGATATGTCTGAATACATTCGTGTTAACCACGTAGCGAACTCCTGGATGAGACAACTTGAAACATATGAGGCGCCTAAAAACGGCGGTGTACATACGCTTTCTACCGCGATCGTGCTTGATGAGTGGACTCGTAATATGACGCTCTCTGATATAGAAATACGCAGTCCTCAATACAGGGGCGGCGGAGGTAACGGATATGGTATTCAGATCTTCGGCGGCGATAACTTGGTTGACGGATGTCTTCTTTCGGGCGGGCGGCATAACGCTGTCTTTTCGGGCCCGATGGCCATGGGCAACGTGTTTACCAACTGTACGCTTCGCGGCGGCACAGATCCAAGCGAGACACATGGGCGCTTTAGCGTAGCCAACCTCTTCGACAGTATTACGCTTGCAAACGGGGAAGATCTTACTTCTGAAGACCGTGGCGACGCAGGCAACTCTAACCACGGCCTCACTTCAACTCAAACCGTATTCTGGAACATTACCGGCAACGGCACAGTTACTTCGCAACAATATAAGATTGGCTATGTTATTGGTACCAGTCAGGGCGTAAAAATAAACCTGCAAGGAAATGGGGGAAATCTTACCAGCCCAACCGACTATTCTGAAGGCGCTAATAGAGCATCGTCGCTCCAGCCCCAGTCACTCTATAAGAATCAGCTGAGCCGCCGGCTTTCTGGCGCTACGCTGCAGATGGCAGTGTCTGAGGAGGAGATTGCACCAGCATCGGCAGGAACATCTACCGCCCCCACCGCTCCTACTAACAGCATGGCGTCTACGACTTCGCCGATTAAACCAACTGCAACTTCGACACCTTCTCCCACTCCCTCGACTCCTGCGGTAACTCCTACGTCTCCATCTCCTGCAGCCTCCGCTCCACAAGCACGCAATACAACATTCTCCACTCCTGGAATCTACACCTTCACCGTGCCTGCCTACGTTGGGTCACTTAAGGTGGAAGTATGGGGCGCGGGCGGAGGTGGCGGCTCTAACGCTGACGACAAAAAAGAGTCAGGAGAAAACGGCACATCTTCATCATTCGACAAGGTGATTGCACGCGGGGGCAAAGGAGGTGACGGCGGCGTAAAAAATCAAACAGCGTCAGGCGGCGCTGGCGGCACCGCAGAAGGCGGGGACGACAACCGTACAGGCGACAACGGTAAAAATGGCAATGCTAATGGTGCGGGCGATGGAGGTGCGTCACCAAAAGGCGGCGTAGGTGGCAAAGGCGCTGATACTCCTAAAAATACTACTGCAGTAGCAGGTAAAGCTGGGTCAGGTCCAGGCGGCGGAGGCAGCGGTACCGCAAAAATGCTCAGCGGTGGTGGTTATAACAATGGTGCAGGAGGCGGAGGTGGCGGCTATGCTGCGAAAACATACGCGGTTGGCGCGTTAACGGCGGGTAAACAGATCACCGTGGTGGTAGGTGAAGGAGGTAAAGGGTCCGGAAGCAACGTAAATGGCGGCAATGGTGCCACAGGCGAGGTGCGTATTAGCTGGACCGAGTAGAAAAGTCTTCAAAAAATAGTGATACCATGTAGCTATGCGTATATACCTTGCCTCTGACCATGCTGGATTTGAACTTAAGGAAGCATTGATACCGTTCTTGCGAGAACGCGGTCATGAGGTGGAGGATGTAGGTCCGACTACCTTTGACCCCGCCGACGACTACCCTGACTACGTGTTGCCGATGGCCGCAAAAGTGGCTCAAAATAAGGGTTCTTTCGGTATTGGCATTGGCGGCTCTGGGCAAGGAGAGGCGATGGTGGCCAACCGTGTTAAGGGTGCACGCGCTGCGGTGTATTACGGCGGCAAAGAAGAAATAATAAAACTCTCTCGCGAACATAATGATGCAAATATTCTCAGTATTGGCGCCCGCTTCGTTTCTTCAGAAGAAGCAAAAAAAGTAGTAGAGCTTTGGCTGGGCACCCCGTTTAGCAACGAAGAGCGTCATACGAGGCGCTTGTCTAAGCTGGGTTTTACCATTATCGAGCTCCTCATTGTGATTGCCGTTATTGGCATTCTTGCAAGCATTGTTGTGGTTGGAGTGAACCAGGGTAGAGCTGCTGCTCAAGACGCACGCCGCAAAAGTGATCTCGAGAATATTAAAACATTGCTCACGCTGTATGCTCAAGACTATGGGGATTATGTGGGCGCGGGTAGTGGTTGTGGCAGCAGCGGAAGTGGCAACGGCTGGTTTAATTATACTAATGGTACCTCCTATCTTAAATCGATCATGCAATGCTTAATAGATAAAGGTTTTGCAAGTCAGGAGATTATAGATCCTACTGGTGGCCGAAGCTCAACTGCCTCTACAGAGACTTTTGCGTATATGAAATACACTTGTTCTGCGGGAACCTATTTATATGCAAAATTAAAAACCTTGCCATACGGAAGCAGTGTTGAAAGTGATGATGTTAATAATAGCTGCTCTGGTGCGGTGACGTACGATACTGCGTACGGCATGAATTACGTCGTAAAAGTTCGGTGATTTCCCATGATTGAAATTATTCCTGCCATTCTGCCAAAGAGCCTCCGAGGACTTGAAGAGGGGTTGGTGCGCTTGCAGCATGTTGCACCGTTGGTGCAGATAGACTTGGTTGGCCAAAATGTATTGGCGGGGCAAGAAGCACCGCCGTTGTGGGAGGAGTTTGATTTTGAATTCGATATTATGCTGCCTAATCCAGCGGCAGAGGTTGCGCAGGCGGTAGAGCTTGGCGCCTCGCGTATAGTGGTGCATGCCAGTGCTTCTAGTGCCCGTGAGGCGCTCGACTATTTACAGCCCTACCGTAGCGGCGCATTTCCCATTTTAGTAGGGATAGCCCTTAGCTCTACTAGTAGGCCTGATGAACTTAAAGCATTTGAAGGTTTGTACGACTATGTGCAGGTAATGGGCATTGCCCATATTGGGAAGCAGGGAGAGCCATTTGATGAGCGCGCTATAGAAACGGTTAAAACACTTCGTGCTGCATATCCGAGTCTCGTAATACAAGTAGATGGCGCCGCCGCTGTGCATCCTAAAGAGCTGGTAGAGGCCGGAGCAAACCGTCTGGTGGTTGGTTCTGCAATTATCAACGCGGATAATCCGGGAAGTGCCTTAAAGTCGTTGTACAATAAGGCAAATGTCGGTCAGTGATAAACAAGTTGAGCTGATTGCCGAAAAGGCGAGTAAGATCCGCCAGACGGTTATCGAAATGCTTGTTGCTGCAGGAAGCGGCCACACCGCAGGGCCTTTGGGTATGGCAGATATTTTTGCAGCAATGTACTTCCATGTGCTGCATCATGACCCTCATAACCCTGCGATGGAAGACCGCGACCGGCTTATTTTAAGCAACGGGCATATTACGCCCGTGCGCTATGCGGCACTGGCACACGCAGGATACTTCCCGGTAGAAGAGTGCTTAACCTTGCGCAAGTTCGGAACACGCCTGCAAGGACATCCAGAACGGTCTAAACTTCCTGCCGTAGAGACAACCTCGGGTCCGCTTGGTTCTGGTTTGGGGCAAGCGGCGGGTATTGCCTATGGCGCCCGCATGGACGGGAAGAAGTTTCGCACCTACTGCCTCATGTCCGATGGCGAGCAAGATGCGGGCAATATTTGGGAGTCGGCCATGTTTGCGGGTGCCAACAAGCTCTCGAATCTTACAGCTGTTATAGACCGCAACAACATACAAATAAACGGCATGACAGAGGACATTATGCCGCTTGAGAACTTGGCTAAAAAGTACGAGGCCTTTAACTGGCATGTGGTCGAAGTAGATGGCCACAACATAGAGCGATTTTGTGATGCCGTAGATGAAGCCAAGGCTATTTATGAAAAACCTACCGTAATAATTGCGCACACGATACCGGGCAAGGGCGTTAAAGAAATAGAGTTTGACTACAAGTGGCACGGCAAGCCGCCCTCTAAAGAAGAGGCCAAAAAGTTTTTACACGAACTGCGCACCATGCAGGGCAAAGTCCAGAGCGAACATGAGTAATTATGCTTAACCCTGACATTAATCTTGCAGAGAATGTGTTTGAGAAGCCGGATGAGAAGCCGACACGCGATGGGTTTGGTCGTGCATTGCTTGAGCTTGGCGATACAAACAAACAGGTGGTGGCGCTCTGTGCCGACTTGGCCGAGAGTACGCGCATGCTCGCGTTTAAAGAAAAATATCCAAACCGCTATATCGAGCTTGGTGTTGCCGAGCAAAATTTAGCTACAGTGGCAGCCGGCTTGGCCAACTACGGCAAGATTCCATTTATCGCTTCCTATGCCACCTTTTCTCCTGGCAGAAACAACGAGCAGATCCGCACTACTATTTCGCTCAACAACTTTCCGGTGAAGATCGTTGGCTCGCATGCTGGTGTCTCGGTAGGCCCAGACGGCGCAACACATCAGGCGCTTGAGGATATTGCGCTCATGCGTGTACAACCCAACATGTGTGTTATCTCTCCATGCGATGAGCACGAAGCTTATAAGGCAACATTGGCTGCCGCCGCTCACAAAGGGCCGGTATATCTACGTTTAGCTCGAGAGAAGACGCCAATCATGACAAGCGCTGAAACACCGTTTGAGTTGGGTAAAGCACAACTCATGTGGCGCCCTACCGACAAACGTAAGAAGCCGCGTGTCGCTATCTTTGCCACGGGGCCGCTTCTACATAATGCGCTTACTGCTGCTAAAGAGTTAGAGACTGAACTTCCGGTTACCGTAATTAATATTCATACTATTAAACCGCTCGATCGTGCGGCAGTAGTTGAGGCTGCTAAGGCTGCAGGTGCCGTAGTAACCGTAGAAGAGCACCAACTAGCTGGCGGTCTTGGTAGCGCTATTGCAGAAGTGTTGGCACAGGAATCTCCGGTGCCAATAGAGTTTATTGGGGTGCACGACAAGTTTGGCCAGTCCGGCGAGCCCAAAGAGCTGATCGCGCATTACGGCATGGATACGGCACATATAAAAGAAGCAGCCCAAAAAGCTGCAGCGCGCACTGGTAAAAAATTATGATGCTTGCGTATCAACGTCTAACGCTCAAGTCGCGGGTTCGCACATGGCTCGGTTCGCTCCTCTTGCTCAGCGTGGCGCTTTGGGCAGGAGTCAGTATCTGGCAGGCGGCAACGGGGGAGAATGCCATCGTGCAGGCTTTTTCTACAATGGTTGAACAGCAAACACTTCTGGAGGATTTGTAAGATTGTGCTCAAGCTCCTCGCGGGTAAGTAAGCCTTTTTGCGCTCCCACCTTTTGCAGTACTGCAGAGGCGTTGGTGGCGCCCCAACGCATCGCTTCGCCCAAGTCCTTTCCTAAGCTAAGGGCAATAACCGTAGTAGAGGCAAAGGCATCGCCTGCGCCAGTAATTTCATACGGAGGACGTGGGTCAGGATAGCGCGGGCAGTGCAACATGGCCCCGTTCTCGTCTATGGCGTATGCACCGCGGCGGTCATCGGTCATGACAATGATTTTTGGTCCTAACGCTTTAAGGCCGCGCAATAGTTCGCGCACATCAGTGCCAGAAGGCTGGTTTAGAATGCGCTCCGCTTCTTGTTTATTGCAGAAAAATATCTCTGTGCGGTCGTAGATGTCTTTAAGCTCTTTAACACCCAGCTTCATCTGGAAGGTTCCCGGCTGGAAGGCGAGCTTGGTTTCCGGCATTTTTTTGAGCCACTCTGCGAGCGCATGATGGTAGGCAAGTGAGTTTTGTGCGAGCGAAGAAAGGTATACCCACTTTGGTGCCGGAGCCACCTCGGGGACTGTGTAGTCGTATTCCTCGTGTTTTACCAAAATAGTGCGCTGGTCTTCATACCACAACACATAGTGGTAGTTAGTCGGCCGTGTAGGATCTACCACCATATAGTCGGTCGAAACTTTTTCGCCCTTTAAGATACTCAAACAGTCTTCGCCGTAGCGGTCTTTGCCTAAGTACGCACGGAGCGCCGAGTTAAGCCCAAGGCGCGCTGCCGCTACGGCAGCGTTTGATGCGTTGCCCACTGCGGCAACCAATTCAAAAAACTCATAGGGGATTTTATCACCCCAGCGCATGCATATCTCGCACGCTTCGTCGTTGATGTCACAGTGTACACGCGCATCTTTGAGCCGTATAAACGGCTCGGTGACGATATCGCCGATTGCAAAGAAATCGAGCTGCATTGCTAAAAGTATACTATGAGAATTCACCACACCTTTAGATGTTCATACTACATTTGACGCGGCACGGGCTCTTTGTTACGACAAGGGCGGCGGGGAGCCAGCCTTAATGCAGCACCCACAGAGGAGTTCTTACCATGCTTAGCTTCCAATACTGGCACGGCACTTCAGGACCGGATACGTTTGTGTTCGACGCGAACAAGAAGCGTAACGCGCTCGAAGGATATGGTGGCCCTGACAACGATAGCATCACGGGCGGCGACAAGATCGACTACATCTCCGGCGACGCCGGCAATGACCTTCTCAAAGGTCTTCGTGGTGCCGACGAGCTGCTCGGAGGCCAAGGTCACGACAAGATCTTGGGCGGCAAAGGAAGCGATCATCTTGATGGTGGTGGCCAGGGTGACACGATCAAAGGCCAGGAAGACGACGACTATATCTTCGGCTGGACGGGCAATGATCGTCTCGTTGGCGGCCAGGGTGACGACTATCTCGACGGCGAGAAAGGGAACGACACGCTCGTCTTCGGCCAGGGTAACGACTATCTTTTGGGTGGCGATGGGTTCGACCACATGGTCTACAAAGAGTTCATGGGGAAGTCAAAGACCTATATCGAAGACTTCACCACCGTCGACCAGATCCGATTCTCCGAAGAGTCGGGCGTTACGGCCAAGAACTGCAAGCTCGATGGCGACGTTCTCTGGTTCGATGGTGACGGCGACGGGAAAATGGAGTCGTCAATCGACGGAGTCGGATACCAGCTCGGCGACATCAACGAGGCCCGGTTTACCGGAGTCCTCGTCTTCGAAGCCGATCCCTACATCATGTAGGGCTTCTATCTCGGGCCGCGCGGCAACACTGCGCGGCCCTTTCTTATGTAAGAGAGCCCCTTTTATTTATAAGAGCGAGGGTATATGGTCGCGGTTGACCGCAAGGGATATCTTTGATACCACGGCTATGGGCGCACCTGTGCCTCATCCTATAAGTAGGAAGAAGAGGAGACTGAAAATGAAGACTGTCAGACACGTGAAGGAGTACTACGGCTCCGACAAGCCCGAATACATCATCGGCACCCAGGGCAAGGACTATCTCGATGGTCAGGGTGGAAATGACGTCATGAAGGGTCGCGGCGGCAAGGACATGCTCGACGGCGACTCTGGCAACGACGAGCTCTACGGCGGCGCCGGCAACGACTGGATGTCGGGCGGCGGCGGCAATGACTACGCCGACGGTGGCACTGGTCGCGACACTATCTATGGCGGAGGCGGCAACGACCTCATCCAGGGTGGCGAGGGCTCCGACAAGATGCTCGACGGTGGCAAGGGCAACGACTGCATCGAGGGCGGCAACGGCGACGACTGTATCGTCGGCGATGCCGGCAACGATCAGCTCTTCGGCGGCTGCGGCAACGATCAGATGCAGGGCGACGAAGGCTGCGACCTGCTTTTCTTCGGTGACGGCGACGACACGATGCGTGGCGGCGCCGATGCCGATCAGTTCGTGTTCGCTCCGTCGATCGTCGGGCCGAACACCCAGTGCATCGAGGACTTCAGTATGGAGGAGCATGACCAGGTCGACCTGACCAACCTCCACCTGGGGCTGAACGCCTTCGACTACATGGATCTTCCGGGCGACGGCAACCTCTATATCGACGCCAACAAGGACGGAACCTTCGAGACCACGATCAAGGGTCTCAAGGTGCTCGGCGACAACCTTCATCTGGCGATCACGTTCGACTACATCGCGATCTGATCAACTCGACACTTCGGTGTGTGGGCCGCTGGGAAACCGGCGGCCTTTTCTTTTTTATATAAAAATACACCGGCCGCAGTGTGCGGCCGGCGAGAATGTCGGTCTGATGGTCAGGGGTCGCAGATGCGGCCCGGGTTTCTGTCGACCCACGG
>CAZXKI010000016.1:0-3230 GCA_964641145.1 uncultured Candidatus Saccharibacteria bacterium
CAGATAGAAATTCTGGCTTCTGGTCATACGGCACGTAAAAGAATGCTCGGTTTTTAGAGTGGAAATAGTACAGGTCTTTAACTCTGTTTTTCTGAAAGCCAAGCGGGTCTTCCCACGGATAGTCAAAGCCAATCAACCCTCGGCCGCCAATACCTCCAATGCGGTTAAAGGGACCCTTGTAGGCGTCAAACAGGCGGAAGAGAAAGGCGCCGTTGATGCCCTTAAACTTATCTTTCTTGGCAACGTACACGACACGGATACCGCACTCGAAGATAAACTTTGTCAGGTTCTTTTCAATAAGTTTAATCTCTTCTTTTTCCTCCTCGGTAAGCATGGTCATACCGCGACCTGCTGCTGCAGCAACTGCCTCTTCTTTAAATTTCAATTTTTCTTCGGCGATACCTTTTGCACGCTTAGCAGCGCCGGCCACAATATCTTCAATACGCTTGTGGGCATTCTTTTCCATCGCGTCACCGAATTTGAATAAGCCAAACCAATCTTCCTTGGCGTGGGCGCGCATAATTATCTGCATCCAGACATATTCGCCCTTGCCCATCAGCGCAAACACCTCGAGCATGTTGGTTATAGGGTCGGTACGGGTCTTCGGCTCATCCAATTCTTCGGTTAGGCCAAATTCCTCATAGGTCTTAATAGGCGCGATCCATGCCTTGCCCGGCTTGCCATACTCGCCGCACCACATGTCCCACTCGTGGTTGTTATAAGGAATTTTAGCAATGTAATCCTCTACTTCAATAATCTTGGCTTCTGGAAACTGACCGTAAATTCTTCCTTCAACCGAGTTGCGCCAAATACGGCGGCAATGGATGTAAAACCCTATATGCCCCTCTATCGAAGCGATTTCAAGGGACCAGGTGTTGCGGAACTTACCCTGCCATAAACGGTTGATAAACGTTGTTTCAGAACCGGTATGAAAGATAGAGCTCAAAAATAACTCAACACCGTACGGAGACTTCTCTACCTCGGGAGGAAGCTGGATCTCCAGCAATACATTGTCGATCCCAAACCAGTACACATGACGAATGTAATGAACCCACGATATCCATAAATACGCGAGCAAAAAGAGCGGGAGCCACACCGGCGAAAGCGCCGCGAGCATAGTGATGAACCCAGTTACCGCCTGCGGGTCAACCACATACGCCACAATGGAAAGAAGCGGCATGAACACAAAAGCAAGCCAAATAGGATTGAGTGCTACTTTGCGCATCCTTCCCTCAAGCTGCTCAGCTGTTGAGTAAAGAAACATGATTGGTATGGTATAGTATACATGAAGATTTTTGCACTATGGATGTTTTTATACAAAATGTTCTGTATCATCCTCTAGCATTTATCGGCGCAGGCATCAGCTTCCTCGCGGTAATCACCTTTTTGATGTTTTTGCGCGGCTTTATGTCAGGAGTAATGTATCTCTTTACTCTGAACGGTAACGACGACTTTCTTAAAGCAGCCCGCATTCGCGTGTTGTGGGCGTTTTTACTCCTTGTATTCTTCTTTGCGATCTGGCAAGTGATTCAATGGGTAGGCGCACTGGTCACCAATAGCGAGTGGCCGGCAGGCACCGGCCTGGGTGTGACTCTTCTTATATTCCTCTTTGTTCTGCAGTGGACGGTGCATTACTACACCAAAATAGAAAAAGGCCACTAATTTCTAGCGGCCTTTCTCATTCACTGTATTATTTTACAAGGATAAACTTGCCGTCCTTGCCCCGTTTGAAATATTTCTGATTCTGGAGGTTCACCACCACAGTGCCAGGCTTTACATGGCGCTCTTTGAGCACTTTGTCGATGATCTGCTCTTTGGTCATAGGGCCGTTTTCGCGGAGTACGTTGCGGATAACGTCACGCACTACACCTGAAGCATAGCCCCACTCTTTAAGCGCATACATACCGCGGCCCACCAGCACAAAGCGGTCGTCTTTAATAAGCTCGTTGTGAGTGGTTGCCACGTGTGCGGCGCGGTTAAACATCTTTTCAATAATCTTAGCGACTTCGCGGAAGTGCAGCGGGCTGCCGTGCTTCTTAACCGCCAAGTAGGCATAGTCGCGCACGCCCTTTGTCTTGACGTTCGGAGAAGCAGAGTGACCCCACTCGCCAAGCGGATTCTTACCGATCTTCTTAGAGATTGAGAGCCAGCGCTTCAACACCTCCTGACTGCGGTGCTTGTCGTTAATGTCCTGAAGCTCCTTCAAAAAGCGGTCGATCATCTCGCCTTCTGGAATAAGATCCTCGTCTGAAAGACCTTGGTAGAGGCGCGTAAGAGCTTCTTCAACTTTCTTGGCAAGCGCCGGATCTACATACCAGCAGCGCTCAACCTCATCATCTTCTTTGCGGTATTTAAATGGATCGCCGAGCACCAAGAGGAAGTAGATATGGTTCTGCATGCTTGCGTCCTTGGTGATGAAGTTCAACAGATCGCTCTCGCACACCACGCCGCCAAGCGAGTCTACGATGCGCTCAAGCTCTCCAAAGGCAGAAGTTGCTTCTGCAAATGCCGGAGACTTCTTTAATGCGGCGAGGGCATGGTTTTCAATCTGGCGAACGCGCTCGCGGGTAATACCCCAGCGCTTGCCGATAGATTCCAAGGTAACGCGCTCAGGGCTGGTCCCAAGACCAAAACGGGCCTCAAGGACCGTGCGTGAACGCTCAGGGAGGCTCGTGAGGAGCTTTTTGACGATAGCTTTGGGTTTAAACCCTGTTTTGTCTGCCGTTTGTGGCATAAGTTTGTGTGTTCTAATATATCACACTCTACTCTCCTGTCAAACTCTGCCTACCGTCAGGCAGATTCCCTAACAACGAAATTTATGACCTTGCCAGGAACATACACTGCCTTAACCTCTTTGCCAAGGGCGAGCCACTTAGCCACATTGGTCTCTGCCCGGGCGGTAGAAAGGGCCTCCCCTTCCCCCATATCGGCAGGGAGCTCAAGCGTTGCGCGCAGTTTGCCGTTGACCTGGACTGCAACTTTGGCCATAGCAGAAACAAGCTTAGACGTGTCAGCTTTTGGCCATACGGTGAGATCAACCTGATGAACCTCTGCAAGCTCGGAAGCCACGTGCGGAGCGAGCGGTGCAAGCAGCTGCAGAAATGTTGCATACGCTGTTTTAGGCACGGTGGGGAGTGCCTCAAGTTCATTTAAAAGAATCATGAGTGACGAAATTGCGGTATTAAACTTAAGGCTCTCCAAATCATCAGATACTTTCTTGATAGTCTGGT
>CAZXKI010000016.1:3240-13202 GCA_964641145.1 uncultured Candidatus Saccharibacteria bacterium
GGCGATATCTGCTGCCGCAGGAGTAGGGCTCTCGTTTATCTCTCCGGAGGCAGCGGATTCGCCGAGTCTCCATACCCTTTCCAAAAAACGCCGTACGCCCAAAATGTTGTTAGTGTTCCAGGGCTTCATCGCCTCAAACGGCCCCATAAACATCTCATAGAGGCGCAGTGTGTCAGCACCATAGGTAGCAACAACATCATCGGGGTTAATAACATTCCCTTTCGACTTGCTCATTTTATTGCCATCCTCTGCAAGAATAGTGCCCTGGTGGCGAAGTTTCTGGAACGGCTCGCCAAAGGTTATAAATCCATGCTTTTGAAGCACCTTAGTAAAGAAGCGTGCATACATAAGGTGCAGCACCGTGTGCTCAGCGCCGCCTACATAGAGGTCTACCGGGAGCCACTTCTGCATTGCTTCTTTGTTGGCAAACTCTTTGTCGTTGCGCGGGTCGGCAAAACGGAGGAAATACCAGGAAGAGCACATAAACGTGTCCATCGTATCCACTTCGGGCGTCCAGCCTTTGCCAAAAATCTTTTCAGTACGCTCAAGCAACTCTTTAGACTGCCCTAAGGGAGATGTGCCGGTCGGCTTAAACTCTACATCTGTCGGCAAAAGCCAGGGCAAATGTTCTTCAGGAATCGGGTGAGCCTTCCCTTGCGGGTCATACACCACAGGTATCGGCGCCCCCCAATATCGCTGGCGAGAAATGAGCCAGTCACGGAGACGGTATTTCTTAACCAGCTTGCCGCCCACTTTTTCTGTAATCTTTTTTGGATCTTCCAGTTCGATTTCTTTAACTGGCAGATTAAACTTCTTTGCAAACTCCATGTCGCGTTCATCGTGCGCAGGCACGGCCATTAAGGCTCCGGTACCATAGCTGCCAAGCACAAAATCAGAGATCCATACTGGAACCTCTTCATTATTCGCCGGGTTAATGGCTTTAATGCCCTTAAGCTCGACACCAGTCTTATCCTTTTGCCCTTCCTGGCGCTCAAGATCTGTCTTATTTCTCGTAGCTTCAACGTATGATGCAATCTCTGTCTTATTAGATGCCTGGTCTGCCAGAACGGAAACAAGAGGATGCTCAGGCGCCAGTACGCAGTATGTTGCGCCAAAAATAGTATCCGGTCGCGTGGTAAATATTTTTATTTTTTCTTCCCTGCCGGCAATAGCAAAATCTATCTCTGCGCCCTCGCTACGGCCTATCCAGTTGCGCTGGTTAATCTTCGTAGACTCTGGCCAGTCCACCGTGTCGAGATCATCCACAAGCGCATCTGCGTACTCGGTGATCTTAAAAAACCACTGCTCAAGATCTTTCTGCACTACCGCGGTACCACAGCGCTCACAAGCGCCATTTACTACCTGCTCGTTCGCTAGCACAGTCTGGTCTTTGGGGCACCAATTAACTTTAGAAAGCTTCTTCTCTGCAAGGCCGTTTTTGTAGAGGAACAGGAAAAGCCACTGGGTCCATGTGTAGTACTCAGGGGTATGGGTGCCAAACTCACGTGACCAATCATATGAAAGGCCGAGGCTCTTAATCTGCTTAGTAAATGCAGCTATTGCCTCGTTGGTAGTTTGAGCAGGCGGAATACCGGTCTTAACCGCATAGTTTTCTGCCGGAAGCCCGAACGCATCCCAGCCCATCGGGTGGAGCACGTCAAAGCCCTGCATGCGCTTAAAGCGACTATAGACATCCGTAGCGGTATAGCCCTCGACATGACCCACATGCAAACCTGCACCGCTGGGGTACGGGAACATGTCGAGTATGTAGAGCTTGTTCTTAGGATTTTCAGGCGCCTTAAAGGCTTGGGACTCTTCCCACTTCTTCTGCCACTTAGCCTCTATTTCTCTATGACTGTAAGCGGACATTATTTTTTATTAAAGTACCACGAAGTTTTGACGTTGACTACTTAACCATGCAGGCGTACCGTCTATCACAGAACGTCCAACGGGAGGAACGATCATGCAGTGTCTGCTGGTGAAAGAAGTCACGTTGTCGCCAGTAAAGATATCCTGGCTTGAGCGTGCAATGAACGCCGTCAAGGCTTGGTTCAAGCAGGTTGATTCGGCAATATTCAAGCAAGACGACCCACTCGAAGAGCAGTATGATTTCGTAGAGGATCTACGGGCGCTACTGAACAGTACTGATCCCCAACCTCGTAAGTGGATCGTCACCTCTGATGGTCTCACTATCTATCGCGACTTTCTGATGCTCCACATCGGCCACAAGGCTGCTGTGCCATATGAAGTGGTTGCCGAAATTGATATTCCTGACGAACTTGCCAACCTGGTCACAGCTATGCACACACTCCACGAAGTGTGCAGAAAGATTCTCGAGGAACAGCCAATTCGCTTCAAGAAAGATTTTTACCTCGAGACCGTGCCTGTGTTCCCCAAAGAACATCAACGCCTCATGATGCTGAGCATTCAGGTATCAGCTATTGTCGAACAGAGGTATGGCGACCTTTTGATCGCCCTCGAGGTTCTCCCAACCCCTGCCCCCGCCGATTAGGCGGGGTTTCCTTTTAGAATGCCGGCTTGGTGAATACAGGATAACGCTCGGGGTCTATCGTGCGCTCAAAGCAGGTGTTGCCAACAGGATGATCCCATGAGTTGGAGTTATCGCCCCCTACGTGCGTCGAAAAACTCGGTTCAGTAGACAGCGGCCGTGCTTTAGGATCTGGACGACCGCCGATCATCGCGGTCTTGAAGTCAGCACACACCTCAAACGAGAGCGGGCCGGTAGCGCGATACACATACTCAACCCCTGTTTCTGGGTCAACCGGCACTCTGTAATATGAAAGCGGATCATTAAGTTCTGCGAGAGTCTCCGGCAACCGCTGTTTCTGCTGCCAGAAGGTCACCACTTGCGACTGAATAGTCTGCAAATCGGTAACACGCTGATTGTCGAGACGCATCTGGCGCGCCTCCCACGGCGTACCGATCACCACAAATCCAGTACCTATAGCAAGAACAATTAACAAACCGACTGCATATCCGACCGAACGCGCTTTCTTTGGATTCTTCGTCCAAAAACCCCACCAGTCTGCCAAGAAGTGCATAAAACCTGCACTAGCAACAAGAAGCACCACCAGCACTTTAAGCAAGAAGCGTACGGTCATCTCTTCACCAGAAAGGAAGTAATACAGAAGAGTAATTAGGTCCCCGGCTATAGTTGCACCCGCTGCAAAGAGTGTGAGAAAAAGCGCCCATCGGCGGATCCAGATGTCGCGCTTGCCACTCTCGGCTTCTATATCTTTGCGGATTATCCGCATCAAGATCAAAAATGTTGGGAAGAGCACCACCAAGGTGGCTATCTCCATGCTCATGTCGGTTATCTGCGGAGCGCCGTAGTAGTAATAGTCTTTGAGCGTGTCAGGAAACGCGTAGTTAATGTAGTCGAAAAAGAGGGAGATAAGCGCAATAACGCTCGCATAGAGCGTAATCATTGCACCTGCCCACAAGAAGAAGTCCTTAGGAGTAGTTTTGGAACGTTCCATATATAAGTGCCTTAGCCGATATGGGTTTATAGTACAACGCTTTTTGACCTATGGCACCGCTTGACAAAGCTCTATTATATATGTTATTATAGGTGGTAACGGGTTCTCCATATAGAAGAGGTGGGAAGTGCGGCAGAAAAGCGTTAAAGAGCGGCTTAGACTGGCGCTCATTGAAAAATGGCGCAACAGGATTGACCCACTCACTGGACTATACGTTCGGTCCTATGCCGAGAGGCAGGCCGAGCGTCGCTCGGGTGTGAACGTGGTAAATGTTGTTGTCTTGTTGGACCTGGACGGGTTCAAACAGGTTAACGACACCCGCGGACACGCAGGGGGCGACAAGGTGCTCAGGCAGGTCGGCAAAGTGCTCCAGGATAACACCCGGAACACTGACCTAGCGTTTCGTCTGGGCGGCGATGAGTTTGGGATTCTGTTTTACAACATCAATCCTGAACATATTGCTAACAAACTCGAGCAGATCCGGGCAGAAATCGGCAAAATTCCCGGGATCAGCGCAAGTATCGGATTCTGCATTGCGGACTCCGAAGCATCCATCCACGACAACATACGCCGCGCAGATGAGGCCCTGTACGAGGCCAAGCGCGACGGAAAGAACTGCGTACGGAAGTTCTGGAATACGCGAAAGGAGGCGGCATGAACTGGAAGATTCGTTTCCTCATGACCGTCATTGTCATCGCCGGCATGTACGGCGCAATGGCGGTCAGATAAACTAGAGCTCGCCTCAGTGCACTAACCAGGCGCCGCGTGTCCCCCACCAGGGACCGCGGCGCTTTTACTTTTCTTCTGTGCGTTGACAAATATGGTTTATAGATGTATTGTTTTATCACAGATCTTTGGTACTACAAAAAACAGGGAGTGCTTCGGTGTACGACGAACGAAACCTTAAACCCAGCGAAATGGATGGCCGCGTGCGGCGAATCACGGTGGCATGGATATTGGTCGCCGTGTTCTTTGGCACGGGAGGCATCATTTCCTGCACCAATAGTCCTGGCCATGCAGAACGGCCGAGTGTGACAGAGCCAGCGCAATGATATAGTGGTTGTAGAAACTTCTGCGTAAGACAACCCAGGGAGACACGACATGAGCGTTCTTTCACCGGAACTGAAGGGTGTGCCCTACACCCCGTTCACCCACTTCGCCCTCGCGATCATGATCGTCGGAGGCATCATGTTCACCCCGATTTTCTGGATCGGCAAGTGGTTCTGGGCCCGCATCAAGGGCTGTACCCAATGGGACCCCGGGCGGCGCGACTAATCTCGCGCCGCCCTTTAACTTTTGTGCTACTGTTGCGACAGCGGCACCGTAAGGAGGTAACACCATGTATGCCGACTTGCCTATGGGTGGTGGAGGCGAAAGGCCTGAACCTCCCAAACAGATCACTATCGCTCCCAACCCCTTTCTATGGGTATTGGAATTCTACTTTAGCTTTGCCCAGGGATGCGCAAAATCATCTCTCGCCTACTGGGCACTTACCAGCGCGCTCGCAACGCAGATGGCCAACTCGCAGCAAAAACGCTGGTAACGAAAATGGGCGACGCGATAAGTCGCGTCGCCCCAATCTTTTTATTACGAGTGGAGAAACTCGATAACGTCTCCGTCTTTTACAATATATTCTTTGCCTTCAGTGCGAATCCACCCTTTTTCGCGAGCGGCAGCGCGTGAACCGGCCTCAAGCAATTTTTGCCACTCAACCACTTCAGCGCGGATAAACTTGGTCTCAAAGTCGCTGTGTATAGCGGCGCCTGCGCGAGGCGCAGTAGAACCGGCTTTAATAGTCCAAGCGCGGGTCTCGTCTTCACCAGTCGTAAAGAAGCTGATCAAGCCCAAAAGCTCATAGCCTTTGCGGATAAGGTCGTTAATGCCGTCATCAAACACGCCGTACTCCTGGCGAAACTGCTGTTTGTCATCTTTATGGAGTTCGCGCAGCTCGCTTTCTACATTAGCGTCTACGATCACCCACTTTTTATCCTTAAGAAACTCCATAAGGGCCTCCCAGCGCTCGTCCTTCATTTCATCCAAGTTATGACCGCCTGCTTCTTTGTTAAGCACATACAGCACCGGCTTTTCAGAAAGTTTGGGCGGCAGCTGGGTAGTAGCCTTTTTCTTTGCATCCTTTTCAATATCGGCAAGCTCGAGTTCGGTATTGATAAGCTCAATGTCCGCGAGCGGATCTACCCGCCCCTCGACATGGCCGATATTCGGGTTGTCGAAAATGCGCACCACATGGGCAATAGCGTCTACTTCGCGGATATTCTGCAAAAACTCATTGCCCAAGCCCTCGCCTTCACTGGCACCTTTAACCAAGCCTGCAATATCCACAAACTCCACCGCTGCAGGCACATCTTTTTTAGATTTCGAAAACGCAGCCAATTTTTCCCGGCGTTCGTCTGGCACAGCCACCACCCCAACCGAGGGGTCGATGGTTGCAAACGGATAGTTAGCCACGAGCACGCTCTTTTTGGTGAGCGCGTTAAAAAGAGTCGACTTCCCCACGTTGGGGAGCCCTACAATGCCAATGCTTAATGCCATACCTTTACAAGTGGTAGTTAATATAGCATGACTGTCAGGCGCAAACAAACGCCCCTCACATAGACATATTTGGCAAAATGATGCATATTATAGAGGAATACGGGGCCGTTTATTTATATGTCTGTCTTAACTATGCTTAAAAAATCAATCGCGAATACATTTTCTGGATGGAAGCTGCGCTCACGACGCACTGTCATAGCGGCAGGCTTAGTTGTGCTTGTCGTTCTCGGCTTTATATTCTTGGGCGGTAGTCAAACAGAGCCAGAGGCAGAAGCTGGCCTTCCTCAAGTTGAAGTGATGTCGGTGGCAGACTATGCCAAAGGGGCACTCGGTATAGCGGTCCCCACTGCAAACGGCAACTCATTCGTGATCCGGGCCGAAGCGGGAGGCAAGGTTACCCGCGCTGCACAAACGGGCACAGTGGCCCAAGGCACCGTCGTAGCACAACTTGAAAACAGCGCTCAGCAGGCTGCACTTACGCAGGCAGAAGGTGCGTATGAGGCAGCGGTGGCAGCCTCGGGTGGAAACGAGACCTCCCAAGAAACGGCGCAGAAGGATGCCGTTCGAACGTGGACCTCTGCCACGGTTTCAGCAGCTAAAGTAATACGATCGTCGATTGACACCTATTACGGTGATGCGCGCAGCCCACAAGGCGCAACTGGCTTCAAGCTCCAGGCGTATGGCGCAGCAGAAGATTTTAACGCCCTACGCACCTCAGTTGAAGGGATCTTTGACCGCTGGGAGACCGAGCAGGTGAACGAGTCAAACAGTGCGGCAAAACTTACCGAACTTTCAAGTGATCTCACGCGGATTGGCGACCTTGTCGACCGCATCGCAGCACTTATACCCCGTCAGCAAATCTCTGATATATATACAGAAACCGATCGTTCCGATGACGCCACGGCTCTCGCCACTGCCCGAGCCAGCATTACCACACTCCAGACTAACGTAGACTCCGCACGCACTGCAATCACCACTGCTTCTAACACGGGGAGTGCTTCTGCTCAGGCTCAAGTCAAGCAGGCGCTTGGCGCACTTGAGGCCGCACGGAGCGCCTATGCAAAAACGGTGATACGCGCACCTTTTGCCGGCACACTTGTTGCGGTTAACGTACGCGCCGGCGATGTTATTTCGACCGGAAGCGACATTGCCATCATCACGCCAAAAGAAGGGGTTGAGACCACTCGCTCGTTCGCCCTCCCGCTCTCTGCGGTCAAATACACTCCTGCGGGGGCACTTGTCTTTATTGTGAACACAGAAGGAGTGCTTGAGTCGCGCGAAGTAAAAACTGGCCTCGTGACTGCAAATAGCATCTCGGTTGAAGGCCTTGATGGCAGCGAACACATCGTTAAAGATGTGCGCGGGCTAAAAAGCGGAGAAACGGTCGTAATTGTGGGACAATAAGCTGTATGTACTCTGTCTGGAACTTCTTTCTGACACGCCGGGCGTTCACCATCCTTGCGATGGCTGCGTTCCTTATTGCCGGTGTGTTCGCCATTACAGCAATGCCCAAAGAATCGTCACCTGAAGTGGTGGTGCCGGTTGGCATTGTGACTACTGTGCTTCCTGGCGCAACTGCGGCCGACGTAGAGCGTCTGGTTACTGAAAAACTTGAGCCGGCAGTGCGCAATGTTCCTAATATTGACCTGGTTACCTCTCACTCAGTACAAGGCATTTCTATCATTAATGCGCAGTTTCTCGCCTCTGCAAACATCGAAACTGCGATTCAAGATCTCCGCAACGCGGTCGAAGGTGCGAAACGCGACCTTCCGAGCGATGCAGAGAGCCCCACGGTAACCAAAGTCGATTTTCAAAACCAGCCGGTACTCATGGTTGGTGTATCGAGCGACCTTGCGCCAGAAACACTCTACGCGCTCGGCAAAGACCTTAAAGACGACCTTCAGTCGATCGATGGCGTGTCCCGCGTCGAGCTTTCTGGCGTGCGAGGTCGCGAAATCTCGGTAATCCTCCACAGCGACGCACTGGCGCGGCACAACTTGAGCATCAGACAGGTACTCGCAGCTCTTTCGGGCGCCAACGCCTCTTCACCTGCAGGCACGCTTGTTGTAGATACCATCGAGTATCCGCTTCAATTTAATGGCAGTATTGCAGACGCCGAGGACGTTAGGCTGGTGCCTATACCGCTTGCGACCGGCGAAGTGCTGCTGCGCGACATTGCAACGGTGGTAGATGGCTTTGAGCGCACTTCGAGCATTACGCGCCTGTCAGAAAACGGTGAGGAGCCTTCGTACGCAATGACGCTCAACGTCTACAAGTCTTCGGGCGCAAACATCCTTTCTGTAACCGAGAGCGTTAAAGACCGGCTTGTCGAGCTAGAAGATTCCCTTCTTACCGGCTCTTCTGCGGTTGTTATTTACGATGCAGGTGATGAGGTGCAGCGCAGTATTTCTGAGCTCACTCATGCCGGACGCGACACGATCATTCTCGTTCTCCTTGTGCTGCTTATTACGATTGGCTGGCGCGAGTCGCTTGTTGCCGCCCTTTCAATCCCCTTTTCGTTCGTTATCGCGTTTCTTGGCATGTGGGCGACCGGCAATACGATCAACTTTATCTCCCTGTTCTCACTCGTTATTGCGATAGGTATTCTTGTCGACTCAGGCATCGTCGTGGTGGAAGCTATCCATACCAACCGCGAACGCGGCTTGGATAAGCTCGCTGCGGCTCAGGATGCCGTGCGCCGCTATAGCATGCCCCTTATTGCAGGCACCATGACCACTATTGCGGTGTTTGTGCCGCTCTTCTTCCTCTCGGGCATTATCGGGGAGTTTATTCAGTCCATTCCCTTTACGATCATAGCCGTGCTTCTTGCCTCGATCCTCGTATCACTCGGGTTTGTGCCGCTTCTCGCGCTCGCAATATTAAAGCACAGCGAGAGCCCTTTGGCCGTGTATCGCGAAAAGATGTGGGTCACTATCGCCACAGGATATCGCAACGTGATGAAGCAATTGTTCAACAACCGCCGCTACCAACGCCTCTTCTTTGCATTTCTTGGAGTCTCGTTTGTTGTTGCGATTGCCCTGCCTGTGACTGGCCTTCTTAAGTCTGTTCTCTTCCCGCCCTCTGATATCGACTTCTTTTACGTAGAGATAGAGCTGCCTCAGGCGTCAACATTGGCGCAGACAGACGAGGTTGCGCGTGCAGTCGAGAAGGTTGTCGCGCAGACCCCATTCGTAGCTTCTTACCTTACCACCGTTGGCGGAGGTTCGGTCTTCTCCGGTGACGTAGGCGGCGGTTCTTCAGGCAACAGTAAGCTAGCTAACATTACGGTCAATTTGAGCAAAGAACGCGGCGGTGCATCCTCTATCGATATAGCAAACCAGATGCGCCGCGACCTTGCCCCACTGCAGGGAACCAAAGGAGCGACGATCAGCGTTATGGATAACCTCGGCGGTCCGCCGAGTGGTGCGCCAGTAGTGATCAAACTCTGGAGTGAGAGCCTCGACAATCTTGCCATTGCGACAGAAATGGTTGAACGTTTGATTGAAAACATACCAGGCACTCGCGACATCACCTCTTCGCTATCAAACGACAGCACCGAGCTTCAAATATCGGTTAATCGCGAGGTTGCCAACGACTACGGCCTCTCTGCATCCGATGTGGCAAGCGCCCTGCGCGCCGCAGTCGCAGGCATTGAAGCTGCAAAAGTGCGCATCGACGGCGATGATATCGCCGTTCGTGTCGCTCTCGACCTGAACCCTGACTTTGTGCAGCCAGAAGAAACGACCTGGGCCGACGCTGACGCACTAGCCCGTATCCCGATTGTCACCTCAAGAGGAGTAGTGCCGCTTGGCACCTTTGTGGAAATTACGGCAGAGCGCAGCTCTTCTGCAATCTTCCATGAAGACGGCACTCGCATTGGGTCTGTGTCTGCCTATGTAGAGGAAGGAGCAA
>CAZXKI010000017.1:0-12825 GCA_964641145.1 uncultured Candidatus Saccharibacteria bacterium
CTCCTGCCAAGGGGATGCTCGGTAGCTATGTTCGGACTGGATAAGTGCTGAAAGCATCTAAGCACGAAACCGACTCTAAGATGAGTAATCATTAAGATCCGTCAGAGATGATGACGTTGATAGGCTCTACGTGTACGCACAGCAATGTGTTTAGCGAAGGAGTACTAATCGATCAAAGTTTCCAGAGAGAGGTTTGAGCGCCGCAATAATTTGTTGTCGTTTCTTACATTTTTTCTCTACCTGCCCCAATTTTAGGAATTCTGTTCTGGTGGTTTAACGGCGGGGTCACACCCGTTCTCATTCCGAACACGGAAGTTAAGCTCGCTAGTGGCGATGGTACCCACCCTTACCGGTGGGGAGAGTAGCTAACCGCCAGAACAGAGCGTCTAAAATCTCCTTATACCGCAAGTTGAAGACAGCTTGCTTTTTGTGTTTTTACGTGGGATAGTTCAGCCCGACCTAGTTCACCAAAGGAGAGGGTTATCTCATGTGGAAAGCTTCACAGGTGCGGCGCTTCACGCGCACGATCGCCTTTGAGCTGATCGATCTTGAGAGTCTGTCGCTCGAAGAGCGTGCAGCGGTCGAGGCAGCGCTGGAGGAGCAGAAAAAGAGTCAAAACCCAAAGTGGCGAGTTGGCGCAGCGGCGGTTGCTGAAGACGGGACTATGGTTGCCATGCACAATGATCAGCCTGGCCCCAGTACTCATGCGGAGCAACGCGTACTCGGGAAGCTCTACGCAGAACTCCCAGCTGGCAAGAAACGCCTTAGGCTCGTAGCTATCGCGGGAGCGCGGGTGGGCGAAGAGGTGATTCGCTGTGACGAGCCATACGACGAAGACGTTGCGCTCGACCAGATTGAGTGGATGCGTCCGTGCGGGAAGTGTTTGGAGTTCCTTCATGACTGCACCGATAACGTCGAGGATGTCGACTTTCTTTCAGTCACGGTCACCGGGCAGGTGATGAAGACCACGGTACACAGCCTGCTCACCAACCCTCATACGTCGTTTCGCGTTCCGGTTGAGTGTGCTGGCAAATTCGTATTTCCTGTGCCGTCGACCGAACACAACAAGGACGATGACTGTACCTGTGTCGACAAGGGGTACGGGTTTGGCAAATAAGCTAAGGGCGGCGCTGACAAAGCGCCGCCCTGAATTTTTGATAGAATAGCCTCATGGCCCTTTCGTGGAGTACCCGCAGACAATTACTCTATTATGCAGTTGGATCCGTCTTGTTGAGCATCCTTCTGTTTGTGGGATATCAGACGTTTTTTACTCGTACTCCCACGTGCAATGACGGCGTCCGCAATGGCAGCGAAACTGGGGTAGACTGTGGTGGCTCATGTGCTCTTATATGCGAGGATCAGTCGCGGCTGCCCACGCTGTTGTGGTCGCGTGCATTTGAAGCAGCGCCTCAGTTTTATACAGCCGCTGCATATGTGCAAAATCCTAATATTGGCTCAGGGGCTAAAAGGGTGCGCTACTCCTTCCGACTTTTTGATGATAAGAACGAATTTGTAGTGGAGCGCGAAGGGTTTGTAGATATCCCGCCCACTCAAACGGTGCCTATTTTAGAAACGAGTATAGATGTTGGTAACAGAACTGTTGCGCGAACACTGTTTGAATTTACGAGTGATCCGGTGTGGGTAAAGGTACCTGCGAATAGTCTCCCTACGCTTCGTCTTGCTGAACAAAAACTTACCGCAGACGGGACACGCTTGTCTGCTAATCTGGTGAACGATACCCTGTTTGATGCAAACAATGTCACCGTTGTTGCAGTCGTATTTGACAATGCTGGCGTTGCGCGTGCGGCTTCAAAAACATTTATCCAAAAAGTGCCTCGGCAATCAGCGGAGCCGATTATTTTTACCTGGCCTAAGGGCTTTGAGGGGGTTGCTCGCGCAGAGATAACCATCCTTCCGGCATTCTGATGCCGCTCATTGCGCGTCTTAAGGGGCTTTCTGTCGACTGGGTGGCATTTGGCGTAGCTGCGCTTCTGGGCGTTCTGGGCCTGGTTACTATGGCCTCGTTTACGCCCGAGGACCCTTTTTCAGGCAGGCAGGCAGTATGGCTAGGGTTGGGCATGCTCGTCTTTTTTGCTGCAAGTGTAGTGGATTGGCGATTTCTGCGGCGCAGTTCGATAGCGCTTGCTATCTATGCAGTGTGTTTGCTGCCTCTTATATTTCTAGTAATTGCTGGCACTGTCACCCAAGGCGCCCGCAGCTGGTTTGACCTGGGGGCATTTGCACTCCAGCCGGTAGAGTTTGTAAAGATCGCACTCATTATTTTGCTGGCAAAGTATTTTTCTCGGCGGCACATAGAGATCCGCAATGTGCGGCATATCCTTGTCTCAGGTGCGTATATGTTTCTCGTGTTTGCGCTCGTGGCACTCCAGCCAGACTTCGGCTCGGCAATCATTATAGGAACTATCTGGCTCGGCATGGTGCTTTTGTCTGGTATTTCGCGCCTGCATCTTGCTGCTATGGCACTTGTTGGTGTGACCGTATTTGCGGGGCTATGGACGTTTGGGTTCGAAGAGTATCAAAAAGAGCGCATCTTAACCTTTATCCACCCGCTTACTGACATACAGGGGGCGGGATATAACGCCTATCAATCAACCGTTGCGGTAGGGTCGGGCGAGTTTTTTGGCAAGGGGATAGGGTACGGTACACAGTCTAAGCTCCGCTTCTTGCCGGAATATCAGACCGACTTTATTTTTGCGGCGTTTGCAGAAGAGTGGGGATTTGTTGGGGTGGCATTACTCTTTACCCTTTATGGCACTTTATTTGTACGTATTATGCGCTCTGCATTGCGGGGCGCCACCAACTTTGAAACTCTCTTTGCCTATGGTGTGCTGTTTTATTTCTTGGCGCACTTTACGATCCATGCCGGGATTAACATGGGGCTGCTGCCGGTTACCGGCACCACCATTCCCTTTATGAGCTATGGCGGCTCGCACTTGCTGGCTGAGTTCTTGGCGCTCGGCATGCTCTCTGGCATGCGCGCCTATGCCCGCGCCACGCCGCGCGAGGCCCTGCAAAAAGAGTTTAGCGGTGGTTACGATCAGTTGCGGTAAAGCGCAGCAGTTTTTTCAACCATCTGCTCAAGCAAAAAGTCGTCAGGGTTGGTGCTGTCTAAAATTTCCGGAATACCACCCACCCGGTTAGCTGTAATAGGAAGCCCTGCCAGTTTAGCTTCTAGGAGTACGTAGGGAAGCCCTTCCTTTTTAGAGGGAAGAGAGAAAGAGTCAAAGCCACGCAGCACTTCGTTGGCAGGCACAAAGCCAAAAAGTTTTACACGTTCCTGTAATCCATATTCTGTTATCTTTTTCTGAAGCATTTCGCGCAGCTCGCCTTCACCTACAATGGCAACGTATAGGCTGGGATCTTTTTTAGCCTGCTCGATAAGTGCGATTTGGTTTTTGTTCTGAGTAAGTTCGCCGATTGTGCCCGTAATCTGTACCCCAGAAGGAAATGCTTTACGGATATGTTCGCCCGACCCAAACTCTATAGGACCAATCCCGTTATGAATTCGTACTGCTTTGCGGCTCACAAACGGCATGTGTTTAGTAACCGCAAGATCATAGTCTGAGATCACAATAACATGATGCGATAAAAGGGCAGTCATCCAAGACAGGAGCCATATTGCCGCTTTGGCAGGGAGCCCCCGATCTTCCCAAAATGGCCAGCCGTGTGCGGTAAAAATGATCTTTGGTACTCCGTTTATGCGTGCGGCAAGTGCGCCAATGCCCCCCGCTTTTGAAGAGTTTAGATGCACGATATCGGGTTTTTCTTTCTTAAAAAGGCGCCGTAGCTCAAAGAAGCTTTTAATATCTGCGTTCAGTGACACATCGCGCTCCAATGAGTGAATGGTATGAGTCACTGTGCTTGTTTTTACGAGTTCTGCGGCAAGCCGCCCCTGCTGTCCAAATGCAACAGACACGTCAAATTCGTTACGAGGAAGGTTGGTGGCAAGGTCAAAAACGTAGCGCTGCGCGCCGCCCCAATTGCCTTTAGTTATGACGTAGAGAATCTTTTTCATGCACGGACTGTTACTTTCTTTTTCATAATTATGTTGTATAATAGTATGCACGCTATGGCAACTGTATTTCGTCCCCGGACACTTATCTTGTTTATAGGGGACCTGGCCATTTTCACTCTAGCTTTGTGGCTGTCGTTGCTTATCCGTTATACCGAAGCTCCTACGTGGGACTTCTTCAAACTTCACTTAGAGCCGTTTCTCTACCTGTTTGCGTTTTGGGTAGTAGTGTATTTTATTGCGGGTTTGTACGAAGGGCGCTCTATCATTCTCGCACGCCGCGCACTTTCTTCGACCTTGCTCTATGCACAGATAGTAAACATGTTCCTTGCAGCACTGTTTTTCTTTGCGGTGCCTTTTTTTGGCATTGCTCCAAAAACAATTCTCTTTGTATATCTCGTTGTTTCCTTCCCTCTTATATTGGTCTGGCGCGCAGTATTGTTTCCGCGCCTGGGGTTCGCTAAGCCTGAAAGAGCGCTTGTAGTAGGTGGGCGAGAAGAAGTGCGTGAGCTGGTGCGAGTGCTTTCCACCTCGCCTTTTGCTCCGGTGCGCATTGCAGCCACCATTCACCCGAACGGGGTTTCAATAGCAAACGAAGTTGAGCGCGCACTCTCGGTCGATCGCGTGCGTTACATCATCGCTGACTTTAACGACCCTAAGGTGGCAAGTGCCTTTCCACATATGTATAACCTGCTCTCACAGGGGATACGTTTCTTTGACGCCCTAGCGCTCTATGAGCAGGTATTAGGACGCGTGCCTCTCTCCACGCTTGATGACCGCTGGTTTGCGCGCAACATATCGCGATATGCGCACCTGCTTTATGACGGAGTAAAGCGGCTCATGGATATTGTTGTTGCGTCTATATTCGGCATTCTTTCGCTCGCAGTCTATCCATTTATTATCGCTGCGTTAAAAATACAAGACGGCGGAGAAGTTATTATTTCTATGCCGCGGGTCGGGGAAAATGGGGAAGTATTTAATCTCTACAAATTTAGAAGCATGACCGGTAACGACAAGGCAGAGTATGGTGCACAAGGCACCTCGTCACTCACCGTTACCCCTGTCGGGGCATTCTTAAGAGTTACGAGACTCGACGAAATACCTCAGATCTGGAACGTGCTTAAGGGAGACTTGTCTTTAATTGGTCCTCGTCCTGAAGCCCCTGCACTAGTTTCTGTGTATCAAAAAGAAATCCCGTACTACGGGGTGCGACATCTTGTAAAACCGGGCCTTTCCGGATGGGCCCAGCTCTATCATGACAATCATCCTCATCACGGCACGGAAGTAGAAGCCACCCGCGAGAAGCTTTCGTACGACTTGTATTATCTTAAACATCGCTCGATTACCCTGGATGCGATTATTGTTTTGAAAACTATAAAGAAACTTCTATCGCGCAGCGGAGTTTAAAAGAATAGGGCAGTACGTTGTGTATTTATAACATTGTGGTATTGTCCGAACCAGTCAGATCTACAAGGCTAAGGAGTAACGACCATGAAAGCAATTGTAACGGGCGGCGCTGGCTTTATTGGCCACCACCTGGTTCGCCGGCTCATTGAGCGCGGGGATCGGGTTGTGGTGATCGACAATTTTACCGGAGGAAGATTTCCCGAGAGAATCGTTGAAGGCGCTACGTACGTTGAGTGTGACATCGGTGCTCCTCAGAATGCTCACGATCTCGCAAGGTACTTCTATGGGGCGGACTTCGTCTTTCATCTTGCGGCGCTGCCGCGAGTGCAGTACTCGATCGAGCATCCAATTGAGACGGAACAGGTGAATGTGTGGGGCACCGTGGCTGTGCTCGAAGCAGCTCGGCTCACAGAAGGCTGCAAGGTGATATTCGCATCCTCAAGCTCGGTCTACGGCGAGCCGACGGAGTTGCCTGTTTCGGAAAGGGTGGCGCTCAATCCGATGAGTCCTTATGCATCGCAAAAGGCCGATTCGGAGTGGTTTTGTCGCATGTATGCCGAAGGGAATCGCCTTTCTACAGTCTCTCTCCGGCTCTTTAATGTGTATGGACCAGGGGCCGACCCGGAAGGTGCCTATGCACTTGTGGTGGCCAAGTTCATCGCTCAGCGTGAGCGAGGCGAGCCCATGACAATCACGGGCGACGGCGCTCAGACTCGCGACTTCACGCATGTGCGAGACGTCGTTAGGGCCATGATCCTCGCCGCCGAAAGAAGTGCTGATGATGGTGAAGCGATCAACATTGGCGGTGGCCGGCAGGTCTCCGTCAATGAAATTGCAGCGCTGATCGGTGGCCCGACGGTGCATGTTGAGGCTCGCGTTGAGCCGCATGACACTCTCGCCGACATCACGCTTGCCAAGAAGCTTCTTGGCTGGGAGCCTCAAATCTCTTTCGAGGAGGGGGTTGCCGAGCTCAAGGCGCTTCATGGGCTTTCGTGAAATTTGCCCGCCGCGCACACTGCGCGGCGGGCAACTCTTTTTATTTATATGCTAGGATGTGCGCATGATTGTCGACGGCAAGAAAATAGCAGAGGAAATCATTCTCAGCCTAGGGGACCAGCTGCGGGGTAAAAAGCTCGGCATTGTGGTGGGCGTGCAAGATGTGGCGACAGAGTCGTTTGTAAAGATAAAAACCCGTGTGGCTGAACGTCTCGGGGTAGTCGTGATTCGCGGCGAACTTCCTGACTTACTAAAAAGCTGTGACGGCATTATTGTGCAGCTTCCGCATCCTAAAGGAGAGGAGCTTATAGCCACTCTCCCGCCCGAGCAAGATCTCGACGCTATCGGCCCAGACCCTCTGGTTCGCACTCCTGTTGCAGAAGCGATTTCTGAAATTCTTGTTCGCAACAACATTGCCGCGCTCGACAAAAAAGCAGTGGTGGTAGGGAGGGGTCGCCTAGTTGGCGCTCCTGCCGCAGAGCTGCTTACTGAGCTTGGTGCGCATGTAACGGTGGTGACTCAAACCCACGGTTCGCTCGATGAGCTTAAGAGTGCAGACATTGTGGTGTTGGGGGCGGGAGAACCAGGTTTGGTGCAACCCGACATGCTTACAGAGGGGGTGATACTTATCGACGCCGGCACCTCAGAGGCGGGCGGGCGGCTGGTAGGCGACGCAGACCCTAGATGTGCTGAAGTGGCAAGTGTTTTTACCCCTGTCCCGGGAGGCATTGGCCCTATTGCGGTTGCTATGATTTTTAAAAACATGTTCGAGTTAGGTCGGCGTCAGGCCTTTGCCGAGCGGGACTAAATCTGCTACGCTAAGCCGCATGTTTAAGTTGCGTTACAGCGCAGTCATGATCCTCATCGTCTCGGCGATGCTTGGCTATTTCGTTTGGACAACCACGGGCGCAAACGGCCGTTTTGATTTTAAGCTCGGCCTGGATCTCTCTGGCGGCACTCAATTGGTGTACCGTGCGGATGTTAGCAAAGTGCCTGCAGCAGAGGTTGATGATGCGCTCGCGAGTTTGCGCGAAGTTATCGAGCGCCGCGTAAACGCCTTTGGTGTTGGAGAGCCCGTTGTGCAGACTCAGCAAGGCGGTGCTTTAGGTCAGGGTGAACAGCGTCTCGTAGTGGAACTTCCAGGTGTTACAAACGTTGATGAGGCAGTAAAGATGATCGGCCAAACGCCGCTTCTGGAGTTCAAGCTCATTAAGCCGGGGATGGAGGAAAACCTTACTACGGCGGAGGGTGCTGTAAACAATGAAGCCTTTTTGGATACAGGCTTGAGCGGTGCATTACTTTCGCGCGCAGCGCTCGACTTTGGCGGCAACCAGCTCGTGCCCGGCCAGCCTACCGTACGTGTGGACTTTAACTCAGAGGGTGCCAAACTTTTTTCTGATATTACGGGCGCCAACATTGGCAAACCCATTGCGATTTTCCTTGACGGTGTCGTTATTTCTGCGCCAGTGGTGCAGGCACATATTACTGACGGTACGGCTATTATTTCCGGTAACTTTACTGCAGATAGCGCTCGCGAATTGGTACGCAACTTGAACTTGGGCGCTCTGCCGGTTCCGATTGAGCTTGCGAGCACCCAGACTATCGGGGCAACGCTTGGTGACGAGGCGGTTGCGGCAGGCATTGCGGCAAGCTTAGTGGGGTTTTTGGCACTCGCCGCGTTTATGATTCTTTGGTATCGCCTGCCGGGCGTTGTCGCCGTGTGTGCACTCCTTCTGTATATTCTGATAATGCTTGCTTTCTTCAAGCTGATACCGGTTGTGCTTACGGCTGCAGGTATTGCAGGCTTCATACTCTCGGTTGGTTTGGCAGTGGATGCAAACGTGCTCATCGCCGAGCGTCTTAAGGAGGAGCTCGCAGCAGGTAAAAAGACAGATCAGGCTATTCGTGAAGGCTTCTCACGTGCATGGCTTGCTATTCGCGACAGCAACATTACCCACATTATTGCGGCAGTGGTGTTGTTCTGGTTTGGCACCTCGCTCATCAAGGGGTTTGCGCTAGTGCTCGGTTTGGGCGTTATTGTGTCCATGTTCTCTGCGATCACTATCTCACGCACCTTCCTGCTGGCGCTTGGGGTGAAGGGGGAAGGCAAGATAGGCCACTTCTTGCTTCGCTCAGGTCTGCGTAAATAACCTATATGAATATCATCCGCTATCAAAAATATTTCTTTATCTTGCCGGCAGTTCTTTCGCTGCTTGCAGTAATCGCAATAGTGACCTGGGGATTCAAGCCTGGTATCGATTTGGCCGGCGGCTCATTCCTTGAGGTTGTATATCCAGAAGGCCGTCCAGAGGCAAGCCTGGTTCGCGAGGCTACGGAAACCCTTGGTTTTGGCGAAGTGCGTGTACAGCCTACCGACGAGGCGGGCTATATTCTCCGCCAGCGTGACCTAACCAACGAGGAGCGTAATGTACTTCTGCAAACTTTGGGAAAGCTGGGGCGGGTAGAGGAGCGCCAGTTTACATCCGTTGGCCCGTCGCTTGGCGCTGAGTTGCTACGCAAGGCGTGGATCGCTATTGCGATAGTGGTGGTAGCAACCATACTCTTTATTGCCTTTGCGTTTCGTCATGTGTCAAAGCCGGTGCAGTCATGGAAGTACGGCATTGTGGCTATCGTGACGCTTTTGCACGATATTTTGCTGCCGCTCGGTCTCTTCGCCTTTTTGGGTTACTACACTGGGGCCGAGGTAGACTCCCTCTTTATTGTGGCTCTGCTGACCATCCTTGGTATTTCTATCAACGACACGATCGTTATCTTTGACCGCATTCGCGAGAACCTGCGCCTGAACGAAGAGGCTCGCCGCACTGAAGAGTTTGAGAGTGTGGTAGGGCACAGTATTAAACAAACGATCACCCGCTCGATCAACACCTCGGTCACGGTTATTATTGTGCTTATTGCGCTCTATGTGTTGGGGCCAGAGGCAACCAAAAACTTCGCACTCACGCTTATTGTCGGTATGGTTGCGGGCACTTATTCTTCGATATTCCTCGCATCGCCGCTTCTTGTGGTGTGGGAGCGACTCTCTCGTTCGAAAAAGTAACTAATGATCATCGGCATTACCGGTACACTTGGGGCAGGTAAGGGTACTGTCGTGGAGTATTTAAAGACGAAGGGGTTTAAGCACTTCTCCGCCCGATCCTTTTTTATAGAGGAAGTGCAAAAAAGAAATTTACCTGTAAATCGAGACACTATAACTGAGGTTGCTAATGATCTGCGTGCAATATATGGCCCGGGTTACTTTACTGAAGAAGCACTGCGACGAGCGAACGCACAGGGTGGTGACGTGGTTATTGAATCTATTCGCACTGTAGGAGAGGCTGAATACTTGCTATCCCATCAGGCTGTTTTGTGGGCTGTGGATGCTGACAAGCGCACCCGCTATGATCGGATTTATAAACGGGCATCAGAGACCGACCTGATCTCATTTGAGAAATTTGTAGCAGACGAAGAGCGTGAGTGGACCAACACTGATCCTGCGAAACAGAATCTCAAAGGAGTTATTGCTATGGCTAAAGTTACTCTTCAAAACAACGGCACGCAGGAAGAATTGTTTGCTCAAGTTGAAAAAGCACTCGCTTCTATACACACGAAATAGTCAAAAACTCTTTACAATATTCCTAAGAGGAGTATAACCACATAAGGCTACACACTTGGTAGCTGTTTATTTTGTCGAATGGATATAAAAAACGGTAACGCCTCAAACGGAAACGGGACCGACCACAATACAACAAACGGAGCAGCTAACGGCAGCGCTAAAGAGCTCTACACCAAGGCGACATTCCCAGGGCGCCTTCTTATGCTTGGCTGCGGCTCTATAGGCCAGGCTATTTTGCCTATGCTCATGCGCCATACTGACATGACGCCTGAGCGTATGCGGATTATCGCTGCAGAGGATCGCGGTAAGACTATTGCCGAACAGTTTGGTGTTGAGTTTGTGGTAGAGCAGCTTACGCCAGAAAATTACCCCGCAGTATTGAAAAAGAATCTTTCTGCAGGAGACTTTCTGCTTAACTTGTCAGTTGAGACGTCCTCAAGCGACCTTATTACGTGGTGTCAGAAAAACGGGGTGTTGTATGTAGACACTTCAACCGAGCGCTGGCCCGGCTTTTCTACTGACGCCTCGCTCACTCCCGAGCAGCGCACCAACTATGCTCAGCGCGAAGAGTTCTTAAAGCTGAAAGAAAAATATAAAGAGGGTTCAACGGCGATTGTAAACCATGGCGCTAACCCGGGCCTTGTTTCCCATTTTATTAAAGCGGCACTCTTGGATATTGCTATCGCGACAGGTGTTGATGTGTCTAAGGCTCCGCAGACACGTGAGGAGTGGGCAGGGCTTATGCAGACCCTTAAGGTCCGCGTGATCCAAACCGCTGAACGCGATACGCAAGACACGCCGGTATCTAAACAGCCAGATGAATTTGTGAACACCTGGTCGGTAGAAGGCTTTTTGAGCGAGGCGACACAGCCCGTAGAGTTGGGGTGGGGCACGCACGAAAAAGAACTGCCCCAAGATGCCCACGAACACACGATAGGCCGTAAGGCAGCAATTTATCTAGACCGCCCGGGCGCACTTACTCCAGTGCGCTCCTGGACGCCGCGTGAGGGTCCGTACCACGGCTTTTTGATTACTCATGACGAATCTATTACCACGGCCGATTACTACACCGTGCACGACGAAGCGGGGAACGTAGTATACCGCCCAACTATGATGTATGCCTACCATCCATGCGATGACGCCGTGCTGTCTTTACGCGAGTATGCCGGCAACAACTGGAAGCAGCCGCGCAAGAAGCGTATTTTGATGGATGAGATAGAAACAGGTTCCGACGAGCTCGGGGTCTTGATCATGGGTCACAAAAAACGTTCGTACTGGTTTGGTTCCGATCTTTCTATTGCACAGGTGCGCGAACTTTTGCCGCATCAAAATGCTACTACTATGCAGGTGGCCATCGGTGCTATGTCGGCAGTGATCTGGGCTCTGGAGAATCCTCAGAAAGGCATCTGTGAGCCGGAAGATGTAGACTTTCGCCGCGTGCTCGATATTGCAACGCCGTACTTGGGCATTGTACACGGCAAGTACACCAACTGGACGCCGCTGCGCGAGCGTAAGAACCCGCTTTTCCCAGAAGATACCTCTGCCGACCCCTGGCAATTTAAGAACTTTAGGGTGATGTAAAAACAAATAGTCGCGCGGTGATGTGCCGCGCGACTCACTCCAACTTTAACCGCCCTTCCTGTTCAGCGGCGAGAATAATGGACCGCACATGATCAAGGGTAGGATTCTCCCGGATCTGCCTGTAGTTAGGGAGGACGTGTCTACCTAAATGTCTGACGAGGGGGCCTACACCTCTGACTTGCTCCGCGACCTCCTCGAAGTTTCTTGCCTGGTCGATTAGGAAATGTGCTTCGATGCGTCGTTTGCGCAAGTTGGCTTCTATGTCGAGTCCCATTGCTCGGAGACATTCTTCCGTAACTATGTCTGCCTCGACTTCGTTAAGAAGGCTCCATGCACCCCACGAGGTCCAGGACGTGACCAGATCGTCCTAGTCTGGATTTGGCGAAACGTTTCTTGCTCCCGTATCTTCTTTACAGTGTCCGAGCAGATGATGGGCCACTTCGTGAATGAATATTCCTCTTGCCGTATGGCTCCGACTCTTTAGTTTGAGATGAAGGCGCGACATTCCGATTTTGGTGGCGTATACATATCCCGATGAGGGATACATAAACCAGCCATGCCTCAATCTACGTCGCATGGTCGTAGGTTGTATGCCGTGTGCCGCAAGAAATTTTCGGTTCTTGCGGAGAAGCGGGTGGGGAATAGTAAGGTCGAGGAGCAGACGTATCACCCCTCGAACCCCAGACTCGCGAAGAGTCTTTGAGAGAGTGGTGTATTCGTGCATCTCTTCCTCCGTACGATTTCTACTTAACATAATACATATAAATTTACTAATTGTCAATGCTCGAAATGAGCTTTACTAGCAAGACTATTTGGGCTTGACTCGCCTCTATATATGGCTATAATGGCCCCATGACTATCTGATGGTAGCTTTGCCTTAGTTCTAGGGAAAAGCCGCCTTCAGGGCGGTCATTTGTTTTTTGACAACAACGAATAAAAGCTTTTTTGACCGACGAGTACTCGGCCAAAAGAGCAGATCACACCGCTCTTTCTTTCTGCGCATAAACAGAAAGGGAGAGCAATGCAAGCAAAAGAAAGCCCTTCAGATTTCCACTCTGGAGGCAGCAAGAGAATTGTGAAGTGACTTTTCTCTTGTTCCGTTCATCGAGTTTAGATTGATCTCAAAAAGATTAATTTTTTTCAGAGTTTGATCCTAGCTCAGGATGAATGCTGGCGGCGTGGATAAGGCATGCAA
>CAZXKI010000018.1:0-12690 GCA_964641145.1 uncultured Candidatus Saccharibacteria bacterium
ATTTTTATCTATTTTCAATACACCGCAACAGCTCCAGTGCCTCAGGACACCCCGGCGCCGTTTATGACCGTGGATGGCACGACAGTAATAACCATACCGACCGAAGACCTTTCCCGCTCCACCCTTATGCAGAAACTAGAGGAGGCAAAGCGGGAGGACTCGGTTTCCCTTGGCCTGATCAACCGCCTGCTACCGGCCTCAAGTGTGGGCCAGGGCGAAGAGAGTGTCGTAACTGCGATTCCTGCGGATTTATTCTTACTAACGCTTGCGGCCAACGTACCCGACGAGCTGCTGCGCACTCTAGAGAAGCAGTTTCTTCTGGGCGTTCATATGTTCGACGGACCCCAGGCATTTCTTATCCTAAAAACCGATTCGTATGAACATGCGTTTGCAGCCATGCTTCAGTGGGAAGGTACTCTGAGAAACGATCTTGCCCCTCTTTTTACACGCACACCCCGAGTACGCATACCGGAGGAGGGTATACCGACGACATCTGCCACCACAACCGCCACGTCGACCTCGTCTACCGCCCCGACCCAGATCCCGCTTACCCGCACTGGCTTCATAGATCAAATTGTGGAAAACAGAGACGCTCGCGCCATAGTAAACGAGTCTAATGACCTATTACTGTTGTGGACATTCCTCGACCGCAACACCATTCTAATTACCACCAACGAATACACCTTGCGCGAAGTCACTACTCGACTAAGTGCTCCCGTGACGCCTGGCCTCTAACGCAGTACAATAGTTTCATGAATACTGAAAAATTTAAGCAACTATTGCAGGACGAATTAAATAGTGTTGAACAGGAGCTTAAATCTATTGCTACCCAAAACCCCAAAAACCCTCAGGATTGGGAAGCGACGGAGACAAAAATGGACGTCATGAGCGCTGCTGCGGACCCTAACGAGGCCGCAGATAAGCAAGAAGAATATATTGAGAACCGCGCCATCGCTGACCAGCTCGAGATTCGCTACAACAATATAACGCGCGCACTCTCTAAAATAGAAGGGGGAACTTACGGCACCTGCGAAGTGTCAGGTGAACCAATCGAGGAAGACCGCCTTGAGGTAAACCCTGCGGCTCGTACCTGCAAAGAGCATATGGATCGCGAAAAAGAACTTTTGTAATCAATGCAATACGCTCGGGTGTATGGCGCGCAAACTTCGCTCCTCTCGCCTCATATTGTCTCCATAGAGACAGATCTTTCCCGCGGACTCCACTCCTTTTCCATAGTCGGACTTCCCGACAAGGCAGTAGAAGAATCCCGTGACCGGGTTGCTGCAGCCATTAAACATGCTGGGTTTGAATCGCCAAAGAGTCGTAACCAGAAAATTGTAATATCACTCGCGCCAGCGGATCTTAAAAAAGAGGGTCCGCTTTTTGATTTACCGATCGCACTTTCTTATCTCTTAGCCGCTGATGACATTCGCTTTAACCCTGAAGATCTGCTGTTTATTGGGGAACTCTCTCTCGACGGCACATTGCGTGGTGTGCCAGGAGTATTGCCACTGGTGCATGAAGCAAAAAGGCGAGGTAAAAAAGCTGTATTTGTTCCGAAAGAAAATGAGCAGGAGGCAGCATTGGTCCCTGGCATTCAGATATTCAGCGCACACACACTCACAGAGGTGATTGATCACATCAACACCAAAATTCCTCGCGAAGAAAAAGGCAAAGAGCGCAAGAAACTTACCCCAGCTCCACAAACAACCGTAATACAGCACGACATAGAAACCCAATTCTCTTTTGAAGATATTCGGGGACAAGAGTCCGCTAAACGCGCTGCTGTAATTGCTGCAGCAGGTGGGCACAACGTGGGACTCTTTGGACCTCCCGGCACGGGTAAGACTATGCTAGCCCGAGCGCTCGCATCTATACTGCCGCCCTTATCGTTTGATGAACTTATTGAAGTGAACAGTATTCATTCGGTTGCAGGGCTCTTAAAAGGGGAGTTGCTTACTATGCCACCCATACGCGCGCCGCACCACACCGCGTCATACGTATCTATTGTGGGCGGAGGAGCAACGCCCCGACCCGGCGAAGCAACGCTGGCACACCGCGGCGTGCTTTTCCTTGATGAGTTTCCTGAGTTCGAGCGCCGAGTTATTGAGGCCTTGCGTCAACCACTCGAATATCGGGTTGTTTCGGTCTCTCGGGCGCGCGGGACCGCATTATTCCCTGCACGCTTTACTCTCGTGGCCGCCATGAACCCCTGCCCGTGTGGTAATTGGGGTCATCCGGACATTGCATGTATATGCACCCCAGGGAGTCTGGAAAGGTACCGGCGTAAGCTTTCTGGTCCCATAGTTGATCGCATTGATCTATGGGTGACAATGGGGCCGGTAGAACTTTCTGATTTAGGCAAAAGAAATAAAGAGGGAACGGAGACTTTGCAATCAAGAGATGCGGTGCGCAAAGCACGCGAGCTGCAAGCAAGCCGATATAAAAAAGTAGGAAAGACCAACAGTGATCTTAATCCACGAGAACTTGATGAATTAGTTCCCCTTGCCCCAGCTGTACGAACAAACCTTGAGAGGGCAGGGGAGCGCCTAGCCCTTTCTCCACGAGCATTTCACCGCGTTATTAAAGTTGCGCGCACTATAGCAGACCTAGGAGGTTCGGAACATGTTCAGGAGTCGCACATACTAGAAGCTCTCCAGTACAGAGAGCGTAGGAGTTAGTAAACTAGAACGGATTCTTGGCACCACGGACTTCAAAGTGCAAGTGGTTGCCGGTTGATTGACCAGTGCGTCCAACTGTGGCAATAGTTTGGCCTTGACCGACTATTTCTCCCGCAACCACAAGAACTTCAGTTGCATGAGCATATAGAGTCTGAGTGCCATTATCGTGCTGAATCACTACGTAATTGCCGTATCCGCCGTTCCATCCACCGTTATTGCGAGCAATAATTACAGTGCCTGAAGCCGAAGCGAGAATGCTAGTGCCTTTTGCAGCCCCAATGTCGATGCCATTGTAGCCATGTATGCCCTGGGTCTTAATGCCCCCGTTAACCGGCCATATATAGTAGCCCTCGTAAGAAGGACCTCCCGCGCCCTGCAATGGCTTAGTGACACCTGCCGTAGGGCCCGATGAACGCGCCGGGACAACAGGCGCACTTAATACACCACTTGGCACAAGAAGGGTGCTGCCCACCGCCAGGTCTGCCCCTTCTGCAATTTCGTTATAAAGACCAATTTCTGCCGCATCACTCTTATATTTCTTAGCCAGTGACTCCAACGTGTCACCCTTGGCAACCGTATGACGTATACCCGTCACAGGCAGAATGATCAGTTCCTGCCCTGGCTGAATAGAGCGCCCCTTGATGTCGTTTGCCCAAATAATAGTGTTAACCGTCACATCAAACATTTCTGCAATCTGGGTAAGAGTATCCCCCTCACGCACGATATATACGCTAATCTGCGAGGAGCGCGGACTCTCAGTATTGTCTGGGAAATTACCTGTAGGGCTTTCAACGGGCACCAGAGCAACCCCATCTGCCAGAGTAATGTTGCCCCCTCCCTTGGGCGGATTGGGATTTAAATTGACTGCCGGCTGCAATAGCGGCATGGTCTGGGAATTGGCAGAAAGAGTGCTTGCATTGGTTGTATTAGCCCCTTTTTCCAATAAAGAGGTCAGGAACGAAAAAACACTCGCCTGAACAACGAGTGGCAGAAGAAGAAATGGAACAAAAGCGCCTCCGACAAAGAGCTTGAAAAATAAGGTTTTTTTAGCCTTACTCCCGAAATGTGGCTTAACCACGGGAGAAGGGTTGTTCTGACTAGATTCTATAAGCCTATTTTGGGAAGGAATGCCGTATTTCTGTCATTAAATGGCTCAACAAAGCCATTTGGTCGTTCATGCAGCCTGCACTAACCACTATCTCCTATCTGCTTCCGACAGTCAACTTCACCGTTTGGCGACTGTGGATAGCATTTTTTTGTTACAGTGAGACAGTGGAACATCTAAAGGGCCTCAATGACGCCCAAAAAGAAGCGGTCTTGCATACAAAAGGCCCCCTGCTCGTACTTGCAGGGGCAGGAGCAGGGAAGACCCGCGTTATTACCCATCGAATGCTCCAGATCGTACGAGAAGGAGTGGCCCCCGAGCAGATTCTCGCCATCACCTTCACTAACAAGGCTGCCGGCGAGATGCGTGAGCGCGCACTAAAACTGCTATGGGAAGACCGTGCGGCAACACGTCCAGTTTTTGAGCATTCAAAATCTCCCTTCGTTTCCACCTTTCACTCACTTGGACTAGCCATTATTAAAGAGAACGCCCATCTCATGGGTTTCAAGCGCACACCGGTTATTTACGATCGCGCTGACTCAATGAAAATCATAAAAGAAATTCTCAAGCCACTGGGCAACGAGGAGATCGAGCCACGAGCAATTCTCTCAGCCATCTCACGCCAAAAAGGCGAAGGTTTCACTGCTGATGAATTTGCCGCTAATGCAGAGTATTCACGCGACCGGCTTATCGCTTCAGTGTGGCGCGCTTACGACAAAGCCCTTGCCACAGAAGGGGCACTTGATTTTGACGACTTGCTCGCACGTGCAACTGCACTACTTCGAAAAAATATAGAACTCCAAGCCCGTTATCAGGAACGCTGGCCTTATATTCATATCGACGAATACCAGGACACAAACCGTATCCAGGCGGAAATGGCGGAGCTTTTGGTTGGACCCGACCGCAACATCTGTGCAGTGGGGGACATAGACCAGACTATTTATGGCTGGCGCGGCGCACAGATTGCAAACATACTTTCATTTGAAAAAAAGTTCCCCGGAAGCCGCATCATCTCTCTTGAAGAAAATTATCGTTCAACAAAAACGATTCTTGCCGCAGCAAACCAGGTAATTGCAAAGAATGTATTTCGCCGCGAGAAAAATCTTTTTACAAAAAATGATGACGGGGAGCCTATCGGCTTTTACCAGGCATACGACGAGGTTGATGAAGCGGGTTTTATCGCAAGAAAAATCGCTGAGCTCCGCGGGCGAGGCGCCCAACCTAAAGATTTTGCCGTACTGTATCGCGCAAACTTCCAGTCGCGCGCAATCGAAGAGGCTCTGCTCTCTGCAAACATTCCGCACCAAGTGCTTGGCACTAGGTTCTTCGAACGTAAAGAGGTAAAAGATTTGCTCTCTTATATTCGTGCCGCGCTCTACACAAGCAGCCCGGATGTGGCGCGTATCGCCAACGTACCCGTACGCGGCATTGGCAAAGTTACTCTGCTAAAAATGCTGGCGGGACAGGAAGACACACTCACAGGCGCTACACGCGAAAAAGTAAAGCAATTTCGCAGACTTCTGGTACGGATACAAGAGCAAGCTGCAGTACTCAAACCCTCTGAACTTATCACATTTGTATTAGTAGAGAGCGGCTTAGAACGCACACTTAAAGAGGACAAGGTCGAGGGCGCCGAACGTTTAGAGAACGTGCGAGAGCTCGGCAGCTTGGCTGCGCGCTACGACACCCTGCCAATACCAGAAGGCCTGGAGGGATTTTTAGAATCAGCTGCTTTGGCCAGCGACCAGGACGCGCTTAAAGATGATAAAAATTCTGCACGGCTTATGACCGTACACGCATCAAAAGGCCTTGAGTTCCGGTATGTATTCATAGTAGGCCTTGAGGAAGGTTTATTTCCATACGAGCGCGAGGGTGAGAACGAGGCCGACAAGGAAGAGGAGCGCCGTTTAATGTATGTGGCTCTCACACGCGCAGAGAAAAAACTCTTCTTAAGCGCTGCAGCGGTACGAACGGTGTTTGGCTCCAAACGTGCTACACTGCCATCGCAATTTTTAAGCGACATTTCAGACGACCTTATGGAGCTTGAAAGCCCGGAGCGACTCGGCAAAACTATCTACCTCGATTAATCCATGCAAAAAAAGAAATCGCTCGGCCAACACTTTTTGCGCTCACAAGGAGCCCTTGCTGCAGCTGTAACAGCAGCTGATATACATGCAGGGGACACTGTGCTTGAGATTGGCCCCGGGGAAGGGGCGCTCACCGAACACCTGCTTGCCGCCAACGCAAAAGTCGTAGCAGTAGAAAAAGATCACCGACTTATTCCTATACTGCAAGAAAAATTTTCTGAACATGATTTTACGGTTCACGAGGTGGACGCCCTTAAAGTTACTCCTGACTCACTACACATAACTGGTCCTTATAAAGTAGTAGGGAATATCCCGTACTACATCACCGGCGCGCTTATTAAAAAGTTTTTAACAACACCCAAACAGCCAAGCACTCTTGTGTTCTTAGTACAGAAAGAGGTGGCTGAGCGTATTGCAAGAAGTAAAAAAGAATCAATTCTCTCGCTCTCAGTAAAGGCATACGGGCAGCCAAAGTATATTAAGACTGTTCCACGCGGTGCTTTTGTTCCAGCGCCTAATGTAGACTCTGCGATATTGCTCGTGAATTCTATCTCAAGAACCAACTTTACAAGTACTGCACATGAGCAGAAGTTTTTCGACTTACTCCATGCTGGTTTTGGTTCTAAGCGTAAACTACTAGTGCGGAATCTAGAAAAAATACTCGGCGAACACGCACATGAAGCATTCATAGCAGCGCATATTCCACTCAATGCTCGCGCTGAAGATGTAGAACTCACTCAATGGCTAAAACTCGCCGCTTGCTAGAAAAAATAGCGGTATACTAAAGGCACAATGCCTTTGAGCTCGTATCTTCCTAGTGCACAATTTACTCTGGTAGTGTCGTCAATAGCACTAGCGGGCGGCTTAGTGCTGGTGGCTGATTACTTTACCTCACCCTCAGACAACAGCGCAGTAGTCACCAGCGAGACTCCTTCTGGTATTACACCCATGGATTGGGAAAGCTCGTTGGCTGCTATACAGGGTGACAAGTCTTTTCCAAAACCTTTAGATCCCACCACTCTTGCATCGTTGCAGGCAGAAACAGCGTCTCCCACCATGACAGGAACTGTGGGCCGCAGCCTGTTACTCAACCTTGCTGAGGCAAAATCTCAAGGGCTAGGAAGTGATTTCCCAACCCAAGAACGCTTGATAGCAGGGGCCGTAGCCCAAACAGAGGTGGAGCGTGGAAGCCCAGTATACACTCTGACAGATCTTAAAACGGTGCCTGAAACCATCGACAGCCTAAGAGCATATGGCAACGCCCTCGCGTCCACGCTTCAGAATTATCCAAAAACCTCGCGAGAAGAAACTATTTTGGCCGTGAGCCAGGCTGCCGAGAAGGGTACTAAGGAAGGCTTTGCTCCCTTAGCCGCCATAGAAGGTGAGTATCGAGCCCTCACTTCGGCCATAGTGGCACTTCCAGTACCGCTAACCCTTTCGCCATTACATTTACAGATAGCAAACAACCTCGCCCGAATTACTTCTTTATATACAGATTTTCGAGCAACGCTGACCGACCCGGTGCGCGGTATTGGCGCACTTAAACTCTACCAGTCACTGGTTTTGGAAACTCAGAGGATATTAACAAACATCGCCAGCCTGCTTACTGAAGGCGGTATAATTTTTGAAAGTAACGAACCAGGCGCGGTCTGGAACTTGTTGCTTACTACACAAGACGATCTATGACGAGACGCATAGTCATAATTCTTACCACCGCCCTAGCTATCTTGGGGCTTATGTTCTTGCTTTGGTTTTGGTTCTTTAGCGGATCAGGAGACACAGAAACGACTGGCACCTTTGGGACAGGGGAGGACGCCACGGGCACGGGCCGTGGAGGCGCAGACACTAACTTCCAGGACTCCCTGGGAACTCAAGGAGGCACGGAGGGCTCTAATACCGTACAAACTAGCATCAAAGGCACAGCACCCGTTCCCGAGCCTTCACGGCCACCTCGCCCTTCAAGCCCATCCATTGCGTACACGGGAGACTACATACAAGTTCCTGGGGTAGTTTGGCTGGACGGCAGCTACGTAACCCCATCAGCGCCCCCGGCTTCCCCTGCTTCGCCCTCACCGGCCGCTCCCTCTTCAGCAACCCCACCAGCCCCACCTACACCCACCGCCCCCGCAGGAGGAACAGGTGGAGGGAGCACCGGAGGAGGTGGAACCGGGGGCGAAGACGACGATGACGAGACAGATGCAGGGGGAGGCGCTGGCGTTTTATTTGACCCTACCGACATCAACGATGTTACGGACGCAACCATACGTGGTCGGGCCTATTTTAATCTTGACGAGAAAATAGATGAGGATGAATTTAATGCGGCGTTTGGTATTGCAGGGTTAGTGGGTGCCTGCGCGGCCGAATTTATAGCCGAAAGGACAGTTATTTTAGCTGGCACAAAAGCGCTGGGTGCCGCACAAGGTCTTTTTTCAGAGATACCTATATTGGGCGGGGCATCTCCTGACAACGTTTACGATGCCACAAACGATGCCAACCAGATAACAGACAACCTGCTCGACTGTGTTGTGCGTGCCCTTGCACGAGCAGCCATTCAAGCCATTACCGCACAAACAGTAAGCTGGATTAATTCCGGCTTTGAAGGTAAACCTGCGTTTGTGCAAAATTTCAATAAATTCTTCACCCAGGTGGCAGACCAGGCAGCGGGGGAATTTATCCAAGGTTCTGCTCTTTCGTTCCTCTGTAGCCCATTTCAGGCACAGGTAAAAGTTGCTATCGCCATGAGCTACGCGCAACGCAATGTGGCACAGGCTCAAACCTGCACCATGTCAGACGTGGTAGACAATGTAGAAGGGTTCATTGACGGTAACTTTAACGAAGGTGGTTGGCCAGGCCTTATATCATTCACCACTCAGCCATCTAACAACCCATTCGGAGCATACATGACGGCCCAGGCACGTCTCAATAACCAGATTATTGCCGACACCGCAAACGCGGAACGCAAGATTTCAGTTGGCGGATTCTTGTCGCGTGAGGAGTGTAACCCGCCCGGCTCTACCAACTGCAAAATTGTTACCCCCGGGTCAACTATCGAGTCAGCGCTTGAGGCCACAATGAAAACCAACCTCGACTCACTTCAACTTGCAGACAGTATAGACGACATTATCAGTGCGCTCGGCAATCAGCTTATTACCAAAACGTTATACGAAGGACTGGGCAACTTAAAGGGCGAGGTTAAGGGGGAAAATGGACGCACTCCTGAAGAAAAAGATGCAACTAGGGCAGCGAAGGATCTCCTGAGTGAGTTGAAGGCGGCTGTTCGATACTCGGAGCAGTATGGGGCAGTCCAGCAGGGAAGTATTCGCGACATCCAAGCAGTGCAGAGCGCCCTTACCGACTTGCAGAATTGCTACATCTCTCACAACAACACCTCTCTGGCCAATGACGTAGCCAACCGTATTGCAGTACTCGAGCGCCGTGTCACGATTTATAACGATCGAATCCTTAGCGCAAACAAATCCATTACCCGTATACAATCGCTCCAAACCGACGCGCTGTCTGCAACCAATAAAAAGCAGGTGGAGGATGTGGCAGACAAGCTTGAGAAAAGAACTGACAAAGACCGCATCTACAGCAAAGAAGATGTAACCACTGCTCAACAAGATCGTTCTGCACTACAACGAGAAATGGATACAGAGGAGCGTGCAGTGCTTGCCGAACTTACTCAATGCAATGCTATTTAACCGCACACTCAAAAGAAATTATGCCTGCTGGGCGGGCAAGGCTATTATCTTTGGTCTCTTTCTCTTCATAGCATTTTCCTCAATAGGAGGAACTTCTCTTGTTCAAGCAGAGACTGTGGGGAGCACGGAGTGCTCTGGCGTTGCCTCGTGCGTGGCGGGCATTGTGTATTGGTTTACTGTAGGGATTGGCAGTGGTGTGGCATACCTTTCCGCATGGGTATTTAGCCTTGCCACCGCACTCTCACTAAGTAGCACCGCCTATGCACTTGCTTTTCTTACCACTGGCTGGACACTCCTGCGCGACCTGGCCAACATGTTCTTCGTGCTCATTTTGGTATATATCGCCCTTACCATTATGTTCCGCGCCGACACCCACAACACCGCCAAAAAGTTGGCATGGGTGATCCTTATCGCGCTTGTCATTAACTTCAGTTTCTTCTTCACACGTGTCGTTATAGATGCAGGCAACCTGCTTGCTGTGCAGTTTTACAACGCTATTGAGGCTGGGCCTATTGGAAGCAGCGGTGACTTGGGCCTGCCGGGAAGCGAAGTGCTTACCTGGACCGGAGCTGGCACCCAAACCAAAGACCTCACTGCAGCTATTATGAACGGTATTGGGGTACAGACCATCCTCGGCGATGATGCGTTTAATGCATTTCAAACAAACAGTACGGGCATAGAAATATTTCTTACACTGTCGTTTATATATATAACCGTCGGCGCCATGCTGTTTATGCTCGCCGCAGCGTTTTTTACCGTAGGTATAAAATTTATCATCCGCATAGTTGTGCTGTGGCTCCTTATTATCGCCTCGCCACTTGCGTTTGTAGCTAATACTCTTCAGGAGGGGAAGAAGTACTACACGCAGTGGCAGAGCGCACTCATTACTCACGCGTTCTATCCGGCGTTCTTCTTGGTGATCTTCTATATCCTCACCTTGTTTATGAACGATCTTACCGGCGGTGATCCCATAAAAAACAATATTCTCGCACAATCTTTCAGAGGAGATAATATTTATGCAACGGGGGATCAATATACCTACATTATTTCAGTCATGGCGCAGGTATTAATTCGTATGAGCTTTGTGCTCGCGCTGCTTTATATAGGCTTGCAGGCCTCAGAGAAAATGGGGGTAATGGGTGCTAAGCTTGCTCAGAATGCAACTTCGCGTGCAGGCAGCGCATTGCGTTGGGGAGCTGGTATGGGGTTGCGTGGCACTGCAGCTACAGGTGGCTTTGTAGGACGCAACACACTTGGACGCCAGGCATATGCAGACGTAGCAAGCGGGCGTGTTGCCGGTTGGGAAGCGCGTGGTGGGCTATGGAACAACTTGCGCGCACGAGGTACTAGGGGCCTGGCTAAAGCAACTTTTGATGTACGCAACGCACCAGGCACCGGTAAGCTAAAAACAGGCCTGTCAGTGCTCGACAGAGCGATGGGTGCAGTAGGGGGGAGCCCGGGATATTCCAAAATAACTGCAGGAAAGGGCAGCTCCATGAACTTTGAAAAAATGGTCAAAGCTAAAGCAGATAACATTGAAGCGCGAGCTAAAGAGATGAAGGCCACTGAAGAAGAAATCCGCAGAGCTCAAGAGGTATTTGTCTCGGACTACGACTTCAAAAACGGTATAGGGAGTTACGCAGCCAAGACGAGCGAACTAACCAATTTTATAAATCAAAAGAGAGCCGAGGAACAAGAGATGTTGCGCAAAGCGGCTATCATTTCAGATCCAACTGTATCTGCACAAATGCGAGTAGATGCAGAGGCAGCAAAGAAGGAGCGCGAGAAGAAGCAGAAAGAGCTTGAGGCGCTAACAGGCGCTGGCAAAAAGGCTGCTGATGAAAAAGCCCGTCAACGCATTATCGACTTTGCCAAAAGAGTTAGCGCTCGTGGTGTCATTCAAGGCCCTGAGTTTAGTGCTCTTCAAGGTCCTTCTCATGGGGCCCTTCAAGGAGCCAACAGGGCCATGAAGCTTGTTACAGAGAAGAGTGCAAAAGATCAGCTTGCTGAAGCTGCAAAGAAACTTCTCAAAGAAGAGGGTGGTGATGACGGTGGGCCTGACAAGCCAAGTGGCGGAGGTGGCAAGAAACCCGGCTCTTCAGATAGCAAAACGGATGCTAGTGGCTCAGACAAAACTGGCGGTGGTAGCGGCGATGGACATAAGGCGCAGGAAGAGAAAATCGTTACTACCCTTGAGAACGTGGGCACTGAACTGAAGCACACCATAACTCGTGCCGGGGAAAAGGCTGAACGCAGCTCAAAGATGACAGAGGGCCAGCTCCACTCTATCGCTGAAGCCCTGAGAGCTCGCACACATCTCGACAATACAAAGACTGCAAGCATAAACCAGAACCTTGCAGCAACAAACGCCCATCTCGCTGACCAACAACCCGCCGCGGCACCAGCTCCTCGCGCTGTACCTGTGCCACAAAAACCAGGAGTGGTTGGCAAAACAGAACCTGGCATAAATGACTTCTCAAACTTTAGAAGAGCTCAAACTGAATCAAAAGGTGTTTCAACTCCACCTCCGGCCAAACCAGAGCCCGCCTCTCCCACTCAACACACAGACAATGGAGATAGTATTCCCCGAACAGGTACTCATGGTTAATAGTTAATCTGCTACTATAAACACCATGGAAGAATCTATTGAAGAACAGATCCAAAAACGCTTAGAGGAGCTCCCTGAAGATATTCAGGCCGTTGTGTCCTCGGCAGACCTATACCCAAAGCTGCAGGCAATCGGCCGTAAGCACGGCCTACATCTCGACCAGATCGAAAAGATGGGGGACGAAACCATGCTGTTTATGCTCGGATTTGTAAAACCTGAGGACTTTGTAGCAGGCCTAGCGTCCCAGGTGCGTCTTAGTCCTGAACAAGCTTCGGCCGTTGCCGCAGACATCAACAACGATATTCTGCTCTCGATACGGGAATCCTTGAAAAACTTTGTTCCTAAACAATCGGTTTCCACCCCAGCAGCTGCCGCTGACACCGCACCTCAAACACCTCTTGCACCTTCAGCGTCCACAACCCCGCCCTCAACTCTTCATCCAGCGGATATGATGCTTTCACAAAAGACCGTTACCGTGCCCCCGCCAGCAACCAATACTCCCGCTCCG